>NZ_WIAE01000021.1:0-34838 GCF_009828605.1 Arthrobacter zhaoguopingii
CGGACGGCGCCGCCGGCCGCGGCGGCCAGGGCGGCGGCGCGGGCCGGGCCCCGGCGGCGCAGGCCGGGCCGACCGGTGCTCCGGTGCGGCGCCGGTGCTGGATGCGCCATGGCTACCGGTCCGGAACGGGAGGCCCGGCGGCCGGACCAGGCGCGTCGGGGAACAGCGGCAGCCAGGCGCTGAGATCGGCCCGCTGCCCGGAGGCCGAAACCTTGCCGGCGGCCACTGCGCCGCTCCAGGACAGGGCGCCGGTGGCCAGCTCCAGCCAGGTCTGCGGATCGGTTTCGACAACATTGGGCGGGGTGCCCCGGGTATGGCGCGGCCCTTCGACGCACTGCGTCACACCGAACGGCGGCACGCGCACTTCAACGCTGTTGCCCGGGGCCCGTTCGGCCAGTTCCTCAAGGCAGAAACGCACGGCCGCGGCCTTCTCGGCCCGGCCGCCACCCGGCGCGGCCCGGAGGGCGGCGTGTCCGTCCTCGGTGCTGATGCGTCGTCGTGCCATGCCGTCCCTTTCGGTGCCGTCCCTTTCGATGCCGTTCCTGCCCTCCGCTGCCCGGACCTCAGCTCAGCGAACCCGCGTCAAGCTGGGCCAGCACGGGCGCGGCGAGGCGCAGGCTGCCCACGGGGCGTCCACCGCCGAGGACGCGCGGGACCACCCGCTCAAGCACCGCGCCGACCTCCGCGGCGTCAATGGCCCCGGCGGCCGCGAACAGGCTCAGGCCCACCAGGGTGGCCGCCCGCAGGTTGCCGTCGAGGACCTTCAGGGCCAGGGACGCGCCGGTGGGTGCGGCCAGGACCAGCACGCCCTCCGCGCCGCTCTTGGCAAGGATGCCCAGCTCCTCCATGACCACGGAGTTGTCCTGGCCCCGGCCGTGCACGGCCCACGGGTAGTCGAGCATGGCGGTGGCCACCGTCGCGGCGCGCGCGTCCGCGTACTTGTCGGAAGGGGCCTTGGCGATCCTGCCGATGCCCCGGGCCAGGCCGGTGAGGGACACCGCGGCCACGGGCGCCCCGCAGCCGTCCACGCCCCAGTGCGCCGGCGCCTCTCCGGTGTACTCCTCGATGACCTCGGCGATGCTCTGCTGCAGCGGGTGCGCCCGGTCGAGGTAGGTGGAGTGGTCCCAGTTGTTTTCGGTGCACGCCCACAGGAATCCCGCGTGCTTGCCGGAGCAGTTGAACGCGATGCGCTGTTTTCCCTTGCCGGAGAGGACCAGCTGGGTCCGGGTGGCCTCGTCCTGCGGCCAGTCCTCCGGGCACTGAAGGTGCTCTTCGCTCACACCGGCGGCATTGAGCATGGTCTTCACCACGTCCAGGTGCTCGGCGCTGCCCACGTGGCTGGCGGCGGCGAGGGCCACCTGCGGGCCGCGCAGGGGCACCCCGGCCTTCATGGTGGCCAGGGCCTGGAAGGGCTTGAGGGTGGAGCGCGGGTAGATCGGCGCCTCGACATTGCCCAGCGCGGTCACCACCGAGCCGTCGGCGGCGAGGACGACGGCGGATCCCACGTGGCGGGACTCGATCAGGCCGCTGCGCTCAAGGACGGCGAGATCAACGGCGTCGTCCGAGCTGAAAGTTGAAAGCATGGAACAAGTATTGCCTATCGGCCGGCTCCTTCCGCGGCGCCTTTCCGCCGGCGCTGCGCCGGCCGGAGGGGACGGGCCTCCGGCGGGCGCGGCTCCCGCAGCGCGGCGTGCCGCCCGCGCCGGTGGAAGGCCTAGGTGGCGGTGAACTGGACCGACTGCCAGCCGGAGGCGCCGTTGGGGACGGGGTCGGCCCGCTCCTCGGTCTGGAGCCCACCGGCGGGGTCCGTGGCGCGGGCGCGCAGCGTGTGGGAGCCCGGGCCGACGGTGATCTCGTGGTGCCACTGGCGCCAGGTGTCGACGGAGGCCTCCGCGGCGAGGGTAACCTCCTCCCACCGCCCGTCGTCGACCGAGACCTCGACCCGGGCGATGCCGCGGGTCTGGGACCAGGCCGTCCCGCCGATCTGGACCGTGCCGGCGGCGACCTTGCCAAAGGAGCGCGGAACCTCGACCCGGGCCATTGTCTTGATCGGGCCCTTCTCGGACCAGCCGCGGTCGGTCCAGTAGGAGGTCCGGTCGGCGAAGCGGGTGACCTCGAGGTCGACCACCCACTTGGTCGCCGACACGTACCCGTACAGCCCCGGCACCACCATCCGCACCGGATAGCCGTGTTCAAGGGGCAGCGGCTCGTCGTTCATGGCGACCGCCAGCATGGCGTCGCGCTCGTCCTGCAGCACGGGCAGCGGAGTCGAGGCGCTGAACCCGTCGCTGCTGGTGCTCAGCACCATGTCGGCGCCCCTCAGCGGCCTGGCCCGCCGAAGCAGGTCCCGCAGCGGGTAGCCCAGCCATTTGGCGTTGCCCACTAGGTTGCCGCCCACCGGATTGGAGACGCAGGTGAGCGTGATGTACCGCTCGATGAGGTCCTCTGCGAGGAGGTCGTCGAAGGTCAGGGTGAACTCCTCCTCGACCATGCCGTGAACCCGCAGTTCCCAGGTGTCGACGTCGAGCTGGGGGACGCTGAGGGCGGTGTCGATGCGGTAGAAGTCGGGGTTCGGGGTCAGCCATGGTACGACGCCGTCCACGGGGGCCTCGAGCCCGGCCGGCAGGACCGGCGCCGGGCTGGCAGGGGCGGGCAGCCGCAGGCTGCGCCGGGCCGCCTCCACGCTGTTGCGCACGCTGCCCAGGGCGCGGCCCCCGGCCGCGGCGGCGGCTGCCGCCGCCGCGGTGATGCCGGCGGCGGCGAAGAACGAACGCCGCGAGGACCCGCCGGGGAGGGCCCGCGCCGCTGCGGGGGCGGGCGGGGCATCGGGTGCCGCCCGCGCGGGGGCGGGCAGGCGGGCGATCATGAGCCGGAGGGCCAGCAGCCCGGCGGCCGTGCCGATCAGTGAGGGGAGGGCATCGTAGGTGGACGCGCCGGCCCGGGACAGGACACTGGCCACGATGATCAGGCCCGCGGCGGTCACTCCCACTGCGCCCAGCACCCACCGATGGAGCGCGGCGATGCCGAGGACCGCCGCGAGGGCGGTGATGGTGAAGCCCATCCCGACGAACAGGGCGGCCTTGTCCCCGGTGCCGAAGGTGGCGATGGCAAAGTCCTTCAGCCACCCGGGAGTGAAGTCGATGAACGTCGAGCCGAGGGCGATCACCGGCGTGGCGCGGGCAGTGAAGAAAGCCGCGGCGAGTTCGGCCACTCCGAGGAGGAGCGCCGCGGCCGCGATCCCTGCCAGCGCTGCCAGCAGGGTCGTTGCTCGGGCGCTTTTCCGTCGGGTGTCCATACCGGGTATTCGGAGATGCCGGTTCCGCGTATGGGTGGGCGGGCGGGGCGTAACAGGGGGAGCAGGCTTCGTCGGGTGCGGCGCACCCAGTACGCTGATCTACTGTGAAGGTTCTTGTGATTGGCCCCGGTGGCCGCGAACACGCCATCGTCCGTGCACTTCTTAACGATCCGTTCGTCCGCGAGGTCCATGCGGCCCCAGGCAACGCCGGCATCGCCGCGGACGTCCCCACGCACAGCATCAACGCCAGTGATCCGGCGGAGGTGACGCAGCTGGCGCAGCGGCTCGGTTCGGATCTGGTGGTCATTGGCCCCGAGGCGCCCCTGGCCGCCGGCGTGGCCGACGCGCTCACCGAGGCCGGGATCCCCGTCTTCGGTCCCTCCCGGGCGGCCGCGCAGCTCGAGGCCTCGAAGGCGTTCGCCAAGCAGGTCATGGCTGCGGCCGGCGTCCCGACGGCGATGGCCCGGGTCGCCTCGACCACCGCCTCGGCCGAAGAGGCACTCGATACCTTCGGCGCCCCCTACGTGGTCAAGGACGACGGACTGGCCGCCGGCAAGGGGGTCGTGGTGACCGGCGACCGCGCCGAGGCGCTGGCCCACGCCCAGAGCTGCTTCGACGCCGGCGGGAGCGTGGTCATCGAGGAGTTCCTCGACGGTCCCGAGGTCTCCCTCTTCGTACTCTCCGACGGGTGCAGCGTGGTTCCGCTCGCCCCGGCCCAGGACTTCAAGCGCATCTATGACGGCGACCAGGGCCCCAACACCGGCGGCATGGGCGCCTACTCGCCGCTGAACTGGGCGCCGCCCGGCCTCGTCGAAGAGGTGGTGACGCGCGTGGCCCAGCCGGTCATCGACGAGATGGCCAACCGTGGCACCCCCTTCGTGGGCGTGCTGTACTGCGGGCTGGCCCTGACCTCGCGCGGCATGCGGGTCATCGAATTCAACGCTCGCTTCGGCGACCCCGAGACTCAGGCCGTCTTGGCCCGCCTGCGGACCCCCCTCGGTGGGGTGCTGCTGGCGGCGGCCAGGGGCGGACTGGACCGCCTCAGCGGCCTCCAGTGGTCTCCCCGGACCGCGGTGGCCGTGGTGCTCGCCGCGGAGAACTACCCCGAAGCGCCCCGGACCGGCGGCCGCATCCGCGGCCTGAAGCGGGCCGCGCAGCATGAGGACGTGCAGGTGCTGCACGCCGGCACGGCGGAGAAGGACGGGAAGGTGGTCAGCTCCGGCGGCCGCGTGCTCGCCGTCGTGGGGCTGGGCGGCGACCTTGCCGGTGCCCGTGCCACGGCCTACGACGCCCTGGCCGAGATTGACCTCGAGGGCGGACAGTTCCGCACCGACATCGCCCTGAAGGCCGCCCGCGGCGAGATCCACGTCGCGGCGGCCGCCGCGCCGGTGGCGGGACGGTGAGCTCCTTCGCACCCCCGCACCCGGACCTGCCCGGCTGGAGGCACGTGTACTCGGGGAAGGTGCGCGACCTGTACGAGCCGGCGGACGGCGACCCGGACCGGGTCCTCGTCGTGGCCAGTGACCGCATCAGCGCCTTCGACCATGTGCTGGCCACGGAGATCCCCGACAAGGGAAAGGTCCTCACCCAGCTGAGCCTGTGGTGGTTTGAACGCCTTACCGGGGTGCCCAACCACGTGCTGGCCGCGGACGAGGCCGGCGGGGTCCCGGCGGCCGTCGCCGGCCGCGCCATGATCTGCCGGCGGCTCGAGATGTATCCGATCGAGTGCATCGCCCGCGGGTACCTGACAGGCAGCGGGCTGGCCGAATACCGCGCCTCGGGCACTGTGTGCTCCCTGCCGCTGCCGGCCGGGCTGCGGGACGGCTCCCGGCTCGACCCGCCGCTGTTCACGCCCTCGGCCAAGGCCGAGGTGGGCGAGCACGACGAGAACATCACCTATGACGCCGTCGTCATGACCGTGGGCGACGACGCCGCGGCGCAGCTGCGTGCGCTGACCCTGGACATCTACTCGCGGGCCGAGGCGATCGCCCGGGAACGCGGAATTCTCCTCGCCGACACCAAGGTGGAGTTCGGGCTCGACCCGCTCGCGGGGCGGATCACCCTGGGTGACGAGGTGCTGACCCCCGATTCCTCGCGCTTCTGGGACGCCTCGCAGTACTCCCCGGGCCGGGCCCAGCCCTCCTTCGACAAGCAGTTCGTGCGCGACTGGCTCACCTCGGACGCCTCCGGCTGGGACCGGGTGTCGGTGCCGCCGGCCCTTCCCGCCGACGTCGTGGAGCGGACGCGAGGGCGGTACATCGAGGCCTACGAGCGCCTGACCGGCCGCACCTTCGCCTGAGGCATCCCCGGGCGGTGGCTCCGGCGTACGTCACGGAACCGACACTTTCGGCGCACCCGGCGGAGCCCCGCGTCGGCGGCGTTAGACTCGCCTCACAATTTCCGCAGCCGGCTCCGCTTCCGACGTCCTCGGACAGCGGCAGCGGTGCCGGCCGGAGGCCCGCTCAGCCCGCCACGAGGAGAAGTGTCCTATGCAGACGAGAATCACCCTCATCATCGACATCCCCGCCGACCTGGACGCATTCGAGCGGGAATTCCCCGACCTCCTCGCGAAGGCCCGGGCGCTGCCCGGCCAGGTCCGTCTGGAGTCCGCGAAGGTGTGGCCGAAGGAGGACGGGACGCCGGCTCCGGCGCACCGCACCCTGGATGTCTATTTCGACAGTTACGATGCCGCCTCCCGCGCGGTCAGCGTGCCCGAGGCCGGGGCGTTCTTCGAGAAGCTCGGCGGTCTGGGAGTGACCTTCACGGGGCTGTTCTGCGAGGTCGAGGAGCAGTAGGACCCGCCGGCAGGCTGCGGTCCGGGCGTCGAACAGGCGGACGGCCCCGCTTAGTCCGCCGCGCCTCCGGGGGCGAAGAGCTCGTCGAAGCCCTCGAGGGGAACTTCGACCAGGCCCGGGGAGCGCGGGCCGGGTGCGCCGGGTCCGCGGGCGTTCAGGAGGACTTCGGAGAGCACGACGGCGTGGATCTTCGCCAGGTCGTACCCCACGCTGAGGGTTGCCCGGCGCAGGGACCCGGTGGTGGTGGGGTCCCAGTAGATTGCTGTCTGCAGGGCGTGGACGCTCCACAGCTCCCGGGAGGGCAGGAGGCCGTCCCCGGCGTCGGGCAGGTCGAAGAGGGCGCCCTGTTCCGGGTCGGTGCCCGGAAGGAGGGTGACGCCCGGTGGGCGGGTCAGGATGGAGATTCGGCCGATGCCCTCGGCCGAAAGGTACCCGCCCTTGTTGCTGGGCACCGCTGTGATGCCGGTGTCGACGAAAACGGGGTTTCCGAGCAGCAGGTTCCAAACCCGGTCGCGGGTGGCATGGCGGTAGATTTCCCGGCGGACGAATTCCTCGGGCTGGTACTCGCTGAGGAAGTGCTCCACGGCCTTCTGGGCCGCGGCGTCGATGAGCCCGGCGACCCGGTCGAGGGTGGGGCCGAACCGGGAGACGACCTGCGCCGCGTTGTGCATTGTTCGGGTGCCTCTTCCGGCGCTCGGGGTTTTGCTTGCTCTTAATCCAACCGCATCGGCTCCGTGATCCCGGGTCCAACACGCGTCCGCCGCCGGCTTCGTCCCAACGGCTTTACGCCATCTGCTTCAGGCCGGCGCGACCGCCGGGACGCGGAATGCAGGGCGAAAAACCCGGGAAACAGGAAGGGCGCCTCCATCCTGCGGAGACGCCCCTGCTGTCGTACCTGAATTACGTGAAGCCGAGTTCACTTCGTGGGTCGGGGTGACAGGATTTGAACCTGCGGCCTCGTCGTCCCGAACGACGCGCGCTACCAAGCTGCGCCACACCCCGGTGCATTGTTTCTGCCGCAGGACCTGCGGCAAAAGCAACTTTCCAAGAATACCCCGTGAAGGCCCGGGAGGCGAAACCCCGGCCCGCCGCGGCCGGCGGTCCTACACCAGCGAGTCCTTCCAGGCCGCGTGCAGGGCCGCGAACCGGCCGGTTCCACCGATGAGGTCCGCCGGTTTTCCGTCCTCGACCACCTCGCCATCGTGCACCACCAGCACCCGGTCGGCGATCGCCACGGTGGAAAGCCGGTGGGCGATGATCAGGGCCGTGCGCTGCCCCAGCAGCCGCTGCAGGCCCTGCTGCACGAGCCGTTCGCTGGGAATGTCCAGGGACGAGGTGGCCTCGTCGAGGATCAGCACCGCGGGGTCGGCCAGGAAGGCCCGGGCGAAGCTGATCAGCTGCCGCTGCCCCGAGGACACCCGGCCCCCGCGTTTGTTGACGTCGGTGTCGTAGCCCTCGGGCAGTTCGCGGATGAATGCGTCGGCGCCGACGGCGCGCGCGGCCGCCTCGATCTCCTCCCGGGACGCGTCTGGCCGGCCGAGGGCGATATTCTCAGCGACTGAGCCGCTGAACAGGAAGGCCTCCTGGGTTACCATCACCACCGAGCGCCGCAGGTCCTTCGCATCCACCTCGCGCAGGTCCACCCCGTCGAGGGTGATGCTCCCGGCGGAGACGTCGTAGAAGCGGGCGATCAGCTTGGCGAGCGTGGACTTGCCCGCGCCGGTCTGCCCGACCAGGGCCACGGTCTGGCCCGCCGGGATGGCAAGGTTCAGGGGCGGGATGACCTGCGGGCCGTCGGCGTAGCGGAACTCGACGTCCCGGAATTCGACGGTGCCCCGGGCCCGCGGAAGGGCCACCGGGTTCCGGGGCGGGCGGACCGTCGGAACCTCCTCGAGCAGCCCGGAGACCTTCTCAAGCGCCGCCGAGGCGGACTGGAAGGAGTTGTAGAAGAGGGCCATCTGGTCCACCGGCTGGAAGAACCGCTTGCTGTAGAGCAGCAGGGCCAGCAGCGCGCCCACCTCAAGCGAGCCCTCGAGGACCCGGAACCCGCCGGCCGCGAGCACGACGGCCACGGTGAGGTTGCCGATGAGCACCAGCCCCGGCTGGAAGACGCCGTTGAGGTTGATCGAGCGGATGGTGGCCCGGCGGTAGTCCTCGGCCAGTTCGTCGTACCGGGTGGCGTTGGCCGGTTCCCGGCGGAACGCCTTCACGGCGCGGATCCCGGTCATCGTCTCGATGAAGTGGACGATGAGTTTCGCGGAGACCACCCGGGAGGACCGGAAGGCGATCTGCGAGTGCTTCTGGTACCAGCGGGCCAGCAGGAACATGGGAACCCCGGCGGCGAGGATCAGCAGGCCCGTCCGCCAGTCGAGGGCGAAGATGGTCACGGCGGTGAAGAGCATGAACATCACGCCGGAGGCCAGGGAGCTGACGCCCGAATCGAGGAGTTCGCGCAGCGCCTCAAGGTCCGAGGTCTGCCGGGAGATGATCCGGCCCGAGGTGTACTTCTCGTGGAACTCGAGGCTCAGCCGCTGGGTGTGCCGGAACACCCACAGGCGCAGGTCGAGCAGCATCGCCTGGCTCAGCCGCGCCGTCGCCCGCACGTATCCGGCGGTGAGGACGGCACCGAGGACGGCGGCGACGAGGTAGGCGCCCCCGGCCGCCACCAGCTGCACCGGGCTCCCGGCGATCAGGGCGGGCAGGGCCCGATCGATGCCGAACGCGATGATCGCCGGTCCGGCCACCCGGGCGGCCTGGGAGATGACGACGAGGGCGATGGTGAAAACAAACTGCCGCCGGTTGGGCCGGATCAGTGCCCCGAGCAGGCGGAAGGAGCGGGCCCGCACCGACCGGTTCTGCGCCCGGTCCAGCAGGACCTCGTCCTCGTTGCTGACGCCTGCGGGGGCGGCCCCCGCCGTCGCCTCCGGGGCGGACTTCCGCCCCGGCCGCCGTCGCGGCCGCTGTGCAGCCTTTGTCATGCCAGTGCCTCTTCGTCGTCGTACCCGCTGTCGAGATCCACCGGTTCCTCCGTCAGGCTCGCAAGAACATAGCGGTAGTGGTCGTTGCGGGCGAGCAGTTCGATGTGCGTGCCGACATCGGTGATCCGCCCGTCCTGAAGCAGCGCGACCCGGTCGGCCAGGGCGACGGTCGAGGGCCGGTGGGCGACCACGAGCGTTGTCGTGCCGCGCAGCACCTCCCGGAGCCGCTCCTCAACGAGCTCCTCGGTGCGCACGTCGAGGGCGGAGAGGGGATCGTCGAGCACCAGCACGCGTGGCTGGGCGGCGATGGCCCGGGCCAGGGCCAGGCGCTGGCGCTGGCCGCCGGACAGGCTCAGTCCCTCCTCGCCGATGAGGGTATCGACCCCGAGGGGGAGGGAGTAGACGAACTGCGCCTGGGCCACCTCGAGCGCCTCGGCCAGCAGGGCCTCCGCATCGGCGTCGCTTTCGGTCCGGGCGCCCATCAGGACGTTGTCGCGCACCGAGCTTGAGAAGAGGGTCGTGTCCTCGAAGGCGACCGCCACCAGGGTGCGCAGGTCGGCCAGGGCGAAGTCCCGCAGGTCGGTGCCGTCGAGAGTGATGCGCCCTCCGGTCACGTCGTAGAGGCGCGGCACCAGCTGCACCAGGGTGGTCTTGCCGCTGCCGGTCACGCCCACCATGGCCAGGGTTTCACCGGTCCGCAGCCGCAGGTCCACGCCGTTGAGGATGTCCCCGGCAGCGTCCTGGGTGTCGGGGTAGCGGAAGTGGACGCCCTCGAAGGCCAGTTCCCCGCGCGGGTCGGCCGGCCGTGCCGGGGCTGCCGGGGACGTGATGGGGTTCCGGGTCTCCATAACCTCGTAGTGGCGGTCGATGGCGGTCTTGGCGGTGAAGGTCATGGCCAGCAGCGGTCCGATGAATTCCACCGGGCCGGCGACGACGGCGGCGGTGGCGAAGAACGCGACGAGCGCCCCGATGCTCACCTGCCCCGACGAGGCCAGCAGCACGCCGACGACAAGGGAGGCTCCCAGCGCCAGTTCCGGGAGCAGGGTGACCACGAGGGAGAAGTTGGCGAGCGATTTGGCCTTGACGATCTCGGTGCGGCGCAGCTGCTCCGCCTGCTCATTGAACGCATCGAGTGCCTCGCCGCTGCGCCCGAAGGCCTTGAGCACGCGGATGCCGTGAACCGATTCCTCGACGGCGGTGGCGAGGTCGCCGGCCTGGTCCTGGCTCCTGCGCGAGACCCGGCTGTAGGAGGTGCGGAAGCGGAACCCGTAGATCATGATCGGCACCGCGGCGGCCAGGAAGATCAGGGCGAGGATCCAGTTGGTCAGGAACATCACCACGACGCCGATCCCCACGGTCAGTGAGGTCACCACCAGCATGATGAGGCCGAACGCCATCCAGCGGCGCATCAGGTTGAGGTCCGACATGGCGCGGGAGAGCAGCTGGCCGCTTCCCCAGCGGTCGTGGAACTCCACGGGGAGTTCCTGGAGGTGCCGGTAGAAGGAGGTCCGCATGTTGGTCTCCACGGAGGTGGCCGGACCGATGACGAACTGCCGCCGCAGGGCGATCAGCGCCGCCTCGAGGACACCGAGCAGAAGTACGAGGCCGGCGGCAAGCCAGACCCCCGAGGCGGAGCCGCCGCGCGTGAGCGAGTCGTTGACGAGGACGCGGAGCACCTGCGGGACCGCCAACGCCATGACGCTCGCGGCCAGGGCGCACAGCAGGCCCAGCAGCAGCCGCGGGGCGATGGGACGCACGTGCGGGTACAGGCGCTTCATCGACTCGCGCAGCGTCGGTGCCGGTTTCATTCCACCTCTTCGGTGCTCGATGTCGGTCCTAAATCCGGCGCGGGCCGGGGCGGCCCGGAGGCCGGCGGACCTGGCTCCCCGTTGAACGAACAGCGGCGGGAAACTTCTCCTACGCCGCATCCCGGGCGGTCAGGGTGAGCAGGACGGCCTCGGGCCGGCAGGCCAGGCGCACCGGGGCGAACCGGGAGGTGCCAATGCCCGCCGAGACGTTCAGCGGCACCCGGTGCCCGCGGTGCTCCCACTCGGTGAGCCCGCGGGCACGCCAGGTCGGGAGGTCGCAGTTCGTCACCAGCGCCCCGTAGCCGGGCACGCAGACCTGGCCCCCATGGGTGTGGCCGGCCAGGATCAGCTCGGCGCCGCCGTCGGTGAAGTAGTCGAGCACCCGCTGGTAGGGGGCGTGGGTGACGGCGATGCGCACGTGCGGGGCCTCGGCGGAGGTGCTGCTCCCGGCGGGGTAGCCGGCGTACTTGTCGCGGTCGAGGTGGGGATCGTCGACTCCGGTGAAGTCGAGGCGGAGGCCGCGCATGCCGATGGACTGGCTCCGGTTGGTGAGGTCGATCCAGCCGGCGGTGCCGAAGGCGCTGAACATCTGGGCCCAAGGCAGTTCGCGGGGCTCGCGGGTGCCGGCGGAGGAGGGGCCGGAGAAATACCGGAGGGGGTTCTTCAGGACCGGCTCGTAGTAGTCGTTCGAACCGGGGACGAAGACGCCGGGAAAGCGGAGCAGCGGGCCGAGGGCCTCAAGCAGGGGGCCCACGGCCTTGCGGTGGCTGAGGTTGTCCCCGGTGTTGACGACCAGGTCCGGTTCGAGCCGGGCCAGGCCCTGCAGCCAGTCACGCTTTGACTTCTGGTGGGGCGCCATGTGGATGTCGGAGAGCTGGAGCACCCGCAGGGGCCGGGCTCCGGGCGGGAGGACCCGTACCGTCTCCTCACGGAGCGAGAAGAGGGTCCTTTCGATCACCGAGGCGTAGCCCAGGGTCGCGGCCCCGGCGAGTGCCGTGAGCCCGGTGCTCCATGCGAGCGCTGTCCCTACGCCGTTCGTCCTCGATGACTCCACGTTTAGTCGTTCCCTTCGCCGCCGCCGTTGTTGCCGTTTCCGCCGCCGTTGTCGTCGCCCGGTTCGGCCGGTCCACCGAGTATGCCACCGGGGACGCCGGGAAGCCCACCGGGGCCGTTCTGCCCGTTGCCGTTCTGGCCGTTGCCGAAGGACTGTACGCTCTGGCGGCCGTTGATCATGTCGGCCGGCGGGTTCTGGAACGGCTCGCCGACGTAGAGGCCCGGGATCTGCTGCATGAAACGGGCCCAGGAGGGAGCGGCGATCAGGGAGCCGTCGATCTCCGGGTACACGCGGCCGCCGATCTGCAGGCCGCTGAGGGAGGTGTTCCCTTCCTTCCAGTTGCCGATCCAGCTTGCCGTGGCCAGGCCGGAGTTGTAGCCCATGAACCAGGTCTGCGAGCGCTGGTCGTTGGTGCCGGTCTTGCCGGCCATCGGGATGCCGCCGTACTCGAGCAGTGAACCGGAGCCGGTCTTCATGACCTCCTGCGTCGCGTAGTTCACGCCGCGTGCGGTTTCCTTCGGGATGACCTGCTTGCAGGAGGAGGCCGGAACCGGGTAGCTGGTGCCGTCCGCGGCCGTGACCTCGGTCAGGGCGCGGGGGTCGCAGACACTGCCCTCGGCGCCGAAACCGGCGAAGGCGGTGACCATCGACAGGGGGGAGACATCCTCGACGCCGCCGATGAGCGCTGAGGGCGCAACGGTGAGGCGCCCGGGTTCGCCGTCCTTGCTCTTGCCGTCGTGGACACCCATGTCGTAGGCGATGTCCTGGATGCGGCAGAGGTCGAGCTGCTTGGCCGAGGCCATGGTGATGGTGTTCAGCGACTGGGCCAGACCGCGGAGCACGGTGGCGGGACCGTAGTTGGTGTCGCCGTAGTTCTGCGGGAAGTACCCGCTGAGGCCATCCTCGCTCTGCACCCGGTAGGCCCCGCCCTGGAGGCAGCTCGCCGTCCACCGGTCGTTCTCCGGATAGCGCTTCTTGCTGCCGTCCAGAACCGTGTTCAGTGACTTTCCGGCGTCGACCCAGGCGGCGACGGTGAAGGGCTTGTACGTCGAGCCCGGCTGGAACCCCCCGATACCGCCGAGGCTCTTCTCGGGATTCCCGTCCTCGTACAGGTCCACGTTGAAGTTCAGGACCGAATCGCCGGCCGCCTCGCCCGGCCGGTACCGGGTGTTCTGCGCCATCGAGATGATGTTGCCGGTCTTCGGATCGACGCTCACGAGGGAGTGCCCCACGGCGCCGTCGGTGGTTTCGGGGTTCGCCGTCTCGTTGACGGCGGTCTGCGCGGCCTTCTGAATCCGGGGATCGAGCGTGGTCTTGATGGTCAGGCCGGAGCGGTAGAGCACCTTTTTGCGGTCCTCCGCGGTTTCGCCGTAGGCCGGGTCATTGAGGATCAGGTGGGTGACGTAGTCGCAGAAGTAGGGTGCCTGTGCGGCGCCGGCGCAGCCGTTGAGCGTCGGGGTGATGTTCAGGCTGAGGTCCTTCACGACGGCGGCGTCGTGCTCCTCCTGGGTGATCTTGCCGGTCTTGAGCATGGCGCCGATCACGAGGTTGCGCCGCTCCAGGGACCGCTCCGGGTTCAGTTCGGGGCTGTAGTAGGTGGTGCCGTTGACGACGCCGGCAAGCAGGGCGCTCTGCTCGATGTTGAGGTCTTTCGCGTCGACGTTGAAGAAGTACTTGGAGGCCGCCTGCACGCCGTAGGTGGTGCCGGTGAACGGCACGATGTTGAGGTACCCCTCGAGGATCTCGTCCTTGGTGAGTTCCTTCTCGACGGCGATGGCGAGCTTCGCCTCGCGCAGCTTGTCCCCGATGGTCTTGCTGCCGCTGAAGACCGCTTCCCCGCCGTTCTGGCGGGCGGTGTCGATCAGCACGTTGGTGACGAACTGCTGGGTGAGGGTTGAGGCGCCGCGGGTGGTGTCGCTGCTGATGTTGTTGGCGACCGCGCCGAGGATGCCCTGCAGGTCGACGCCGCCGTGCTCGTAGAAGCGGTTGTCCTCGATGGCCAGCAGGGCATTGGTCATATTGGGGGAGACCTGGTCGAGCGTGACCGGCTGCCGGTTCTCCTCGTACAGGGTGGCGATCAGCGAGCCGTCGGTCGCGAGGATCTTGGTCGGCTGGGCGAGCGCGTCGCGCTCAAGCTCCGCCGGGAGCTCCTCGAAGAACTGGATGGAGGCCGACGCTCCGGCGCCCGCCGCGGCGGCGACGGGCACGAGCAGTCCGGCGGCGAGCACACCACTGAGTCCGCTGATTCCGAGGAATGCAACGATTTTCCCAAGGGTGGTTGCCGTGTCAAAGAGAGGGGAGGTCCGAGGAGCCATGTACTGCAGTTTACAAGCACGCGCTAGGCTTTGACGCATGACCAAATGGGAGTACTCCACGATTCCGCTGATCATCCACGCCACCAAGCAGATCCTTGATCAGTGGGGTGAGGACGGTTGGGAGCTCGTCCAGGTGGTTCCCGGACCCGACGGGAACGGCCTCGTGGCCTACCTCAAGCGCGAAAAGGGCCAGTCGTGACCGGCACTGAAACCGCCCCCTCGGCGGTCGAGGCGCGGCTTTCCGAGCTGGGCATCACCCTGCCGGCCGTCGCCGCGCCGGTCGCCAGTTACGTGCCGGCTGTTATCTCGGGCACCTTCGTCTACACCTCCGGGCAGCTTCCCTTCATTGACGGGAAGCTTCCGGCCACCGGCAAGGTCGGGGCCGCCGTAGACGCCGACACCGCCCAGTCCCTCGCGGCCACCTGCGCCGTGAACGCCCTGGCCGCGGTCAAGGAGCGGATCGGCGACCTGGACCGGGTGACAAGGATCGTCAAGGTTGTCGGCTTCGTCGCCTCCGACCCGGCCTTCACCGGCCAGCCGGCCGTCATCAACGGGGCCTCCAACCTGCTGGGTGAGGTCTTTGGAGATGCCGGAGTCCATGCCCGTTCCGCCGTCGGCGTCGCCGTGCTTCCCCTTGATGCACCGGTCGAGGTCGAGATGATCGTGGAGTTCGTCTAGTCCCGTGGACCGACTCAGCAACCGCAGGTTCCCCCTCCATCCCGAGGAGCGCAGCGCCGCCCGGGGCTGGGTGGAATATGGTGCCCGCACCCCCCTGAAGGCCCGCCCGGCCTCCTCGGTCGTCCTGCTCCGAGATAGCCCGACGGGCGCGGAGACCTACCTCACCTGTCGCCGGAGCGAATCGCCGCTGGGAATCGTTGGGTTCCCGGGCGGCCTGATTGAGGAGTTCGACGACGACCCGGTCGACTGGTGCGGACCCAGCCCCTCTGCCTGGGCGAAGGCGCTGGGGACCGACGACCACAACCTGGCCCGGCGCCACGTGCTGGCCGCCGTGCGCGAACTCTTCGAGGAAACTGGCGTGCTGCTGGCGGGGCCCGACTCCACCAGCATGGTGGAGAGCACCCGCGGCCGGGAATGGATGAAGGCGCGTGAGTCCGTCGCCCACCAGGACAGCTCTTTTGCCGAGGTCCTCAGCCGGCGCGGGCTGGCCGTCCGGTCCGACCTGATCAAGCCGCTGGCGCACTGGCTGACCCCCGACTTTGCGCACCGCCGCTTCGACACCCACTACTTCGCCGTGGCCCAGCCCGTGAACCAGTCGCCCACCCTCCTTGAGAGCAAGGGCATCTGGGGCGACTGGAAGTGCGCGGCGCAGGAGATCGAGCGCCGGAACACCACCGGACTCGGTGACGAGGTGGGCCAGCCCAACACCGTGGGGCGCACCCTGAGCGAGATCACGGTCCCCGCAGTGGAGCTGATCCTCGAAAAGCTCGGCTCATCGCGCGGCTGCATCGCCTATCTTTCCCACAAGCGGAAGATCAAGCTCTACTACCCGCACCTGGCCGAGCACGACGGCGACCTGATGCTCGAGGTCGCCTGCCCCGTGCTGACCGAGGGCGGCTCGGCCCAGCGCGGCCGATAGAAGCGCGGCCGATAGAAGGTAGTGCAGTTAACCGGTAGCGCGGTAGTGGCGCGGTCGATGAAAGTGCAGCGCAGCTCAGCCGCAGCAGTGCGGCCGGACCACCCCGGGGGCCGGGTCAGCGGCTGCGCTGCCGCAGCCGCTGGATGTCGAGGATGACGACGGCGCGGGCCTCGAGGCGGAGCCAGCCGCGCTGGACAAACTCGGCGAGGGCCTTGTTGACCGTTTCACGTGAAGCGCCGACCAGTTGGGCCAGTTCCTCCTGCGTGAGTTCGTGGGCCACCAGGACGCCGTCGGTTGCGGGCCTGCCGAAACGGTCGGCCAGATCCAGCAGCGCCTTCGCGACGCGGCCGGGGACATCGGAGAACACGAGGTCAGCGAGGGACTCGTTGGTGCGGCGCAGCCGGCGGGCGAGCGCCTGGAGCAGCTGGGCTGAGACCTCGGGGCGGGTCTCGAGCAGCACCCGCAGGTTCTCGTTCTTCAGCCCCGCCAGCCGGGTCTCCGACACCGCCGTCGCCGTGGCCGTGCGCGGGCTGGGATCGAACAGGGCCATTTCGCCGAAGAGTTCGCCCGGGCCGAGGATGGCCAGCAGGTTCTCCCTGCCGTCCTGGGCGGTGCGGCCCAGCTTGATCTTGCCGGAGACGATGAAGTACAGCTGGTCGCCCTGATCTCCCTCACGGAAAACCGACGATCCACGCGAGAGGTCAACTTCGGTCAACTCATCAGTGAGGGCGGCGAAGACGTCGTCTCCCAGCGAAGCGAAGAGCGGCGCCCGGCGCAGTACCTCGATATCCATGAATTCTCCTGTTGACTTGGGGTGGTGCGGCGGTCCCGCGTGGCCTCTACCGTCCCATCTTGCCGTACCCGGGCATGATGGGACAGCCGGTACACGCCATTCCGCCCGCGTTAAGCGGTCCGCGCAACCCGTGCGATGCCGCCGGACGGCTCCCGGCCGATAGAATCGGGACTCAGTGATGGAGGTGCGCGGCTTCCGGACGAAGCACACTGGGAGAACGGACATGCCCGACTTCACGATTCTCGACGTCGTACTGGGCCTTGTGCTGCTCGGGTACCTCGCCGTGGGGCTCCGCAACGGGCTCTTCGTGACCCTTGGCGGCATCGTCGGGTTCATCGCCGGGGCCGTGGCCGCCTTCTTCGCCATCCCGCTGGTCAGCGCGGCGGTCCCCGACAACGGCTGGCGCCTTCCCGCCGTCATCGCCACAGCCCTCGTCCTCGTCGTCGTGGGCCAGGCCCTCGGCGCCGGCCTGGGGTCCTCGATCCGGCGCTGGCTGAAGGCCCGGCCCCTGCGGACGGTCGACCGGCTGCTCGGCGGTGCGGTCAACACCGTGGTGGCGGCGCTGGTGATGTCGATGCTCGCCTTCAGCGTGGGCACCCTCGGCGTTCCCTTCCTGTCCCAGCACCTGGCCGCCTCGCAGGTCATCCGCGGCATCGACAGCGCAACCCCGGCACCGGTGCGCACCTGGCTGGCGCAGCTGCGCACCATCGCCGTGGACGACGGCATCCCCACCATCCTGGACACCGTCGCGCCGCCGTTGGCCGCGGAGGTCCCCGACGAATCCGTCGACACCCCCGAACTCGCCGCAGCCGCGGCGTCGGTGGTGCGGATCGCCGGCACGGCCTTTCAGTGCGGGCAGAACCAGACCGGCACCGGGTTCGTGGTGGCACCCGGCCGCGTCATCACCAACGCGCACGTCGTGGCGGGGGTGGGTGAACCCGTCGTCGAGGTCCTGGGCGGAGGGGCGCTGCCAGGGCGGGTCGTCCACTTTGATCCGGCCCGCGACATCGCCGTCCTCGCCGTCGACGGCCTGAACCGGAATGCGCTGCCGCTGGGAGAGGAACTGCCCCGCGGGACGACGGCGGCCTTCGCCGGCTACCCGGCCGGCGGGCCCTATCGGATCCAGCCCGCCAGCGTGCAGAACCTGTCCCCGGTGATGGTCCAGAACATCTACGGCGCCAGTCCGCAGCTGCTCCAGGTGTACAGCCTGGCCGCTAACGTGCAGCAGGGTAATTCCGGCGGGCCGCTGCTCGACCTGCAGGGCCGGGTTGCCGGGGTGGTCTTTGCCAAGTCCACGGCCGAGGCGCCCGTCGGGTATGCGCTGTCGCTGGCCGAGCTGCGGCCGATCGCCGAGCGCGCGACGGGCTATGCCGCCGCTGTCCCCTCCGGGCAGTGCACCCCGCGCTGACGGGATGACCAGCACCCTTTATGCGGCGGACAGTTCCCCACGCCACCAGCGCACGGTCTCGGCGACGGCTCCCTGCAAGGGCGTCGGTGCGATGCCGAGAACCTGCTCCGAGGCCGAGGAGTCCATGACGAACGGCCGGTCGAACTGATAGGACAGCTCGGCCAGCTCACGCATGGATGGCATGAAGACGCCGAGCCTGCGGACGAGCCAGCCCGGGGTTCCCGTGAGCCGGGGCGCGGAGACGCCGGCCTCCGCCGCGAACGCCTCGACGAGGGCGCGCTGGGTGAGTGCCGGGAGCGTTGGCGCGTGCAGCACGCGGTCTTGGGTCCGCGGCAGGTCGGCGGCAGCGATCATGGCGGCAGCAAGGTCTGGGATGTAGGTGAAGGAGTGCGGGGCGTCGGGGCTGCCGATCAGCTGGATCGGTTTCCCGCCGAGCACCGAGGGCACCATCCGCTCACCGGCGTGTGCCGTGCGCACCCTGGGACCATAGAAGTCGGAGGCGACGATAGAGACGGTGTCCGTGGTGGACGCGGCGCGGGCGGCCAGGAGAGCCGTGCGGACTCCGCGCTTGCCGGTGCCGGCGGCCCGCTCGGAGTCCTCCGTCATCACCTCGCCGGGGATGCTGTAGGAGTAAAGGCTTTCCGGGAAGACCGCAAGGGCACCCTGCGGGCCGGCGGCGTCGAGCACCACGGCCTCGGTGGCCGGAAGTTCCCGCTGCCAGGCCTGCGCCGTGTAGGCGCTGGCGTGGATGCAGTGGAAGACCGCCGCGGCTCCCGCGAAAGCCGGCCCGAGCGCGACGGCGTCCGAGGCATCGATCCGGAGTTTCTCGATCAGGGGGTGCACCGGTCCGGAGCCCGACCGCGTGAGGATCCGCACGGAATCTCCGCGCCCGGCCAGCTGCTCGGCGATGGTCCAGCCAACAGGTCCTGCTCCGGTGACGACGTACAGGGTCATGGTCGTGCCTTTCGTGAAGAACGGTGCGATGAGAGCAGTGCTCTCAAAACCAGCATGCAGACTGTTGGGAGCGAAGTCAAGAGCAGTGCTCGCAATTGTTGACGGCGCTCTCCTTTCGATGCGAGAGTGGGCTCATGGCAGGAACACCGCGGGAGCGCGCACGGCAGCAGACCCTGGAGGACATCACCCGCATCGGGCGCCGGCAGCTGGGGGAGGTGGGCGCCGCTGCGCTCTCACTCCGCGCAGTCGCCCGGGAGCTCGGCGTCGTTTCCTCCGCCGTGTACCGGTACGTGGCGAACCGTGACGAGCTGCTCACGCTTCTCCTGGTCGATGCCTATACCGAACTCGGCGATGAGGTGGATGCCGCAGTCGAGCGGGCCGGGCCGTCGGCTTCAGACCGCTTTGCCGCCCTCGCGCGGGCCGTCCGGTCGTGGGCTTTGCGCGAGCCGTCCCGATACGCGCTGCTCTTTGGCAGTCCAGTTCCGGGTTATGCGGCTCCGGCGGAACGCACCACCGCGCAGGGGACACGCGTCGTTACGCTGCTCGCACGGATCGTGGACGACGCCTGGGACGCGGGAGGAATCACGGGCGGGGCCGGTGTCGCGCCCAACGAACTTGCAGCGGATTTTCAGGCCATCCGCGACCAGCTATCCCTCTCGATACCGGACGGAGTCCTCGCTGCAACCGTCCAGGCATGGTCGGCCCTCTTCGGCGCGGTCTCCTTCGAGGTTTTCGGGCAGTACGGCAAGGACACCTTCGTCGATCCGGATGCCCTCTACGACTACACCGTCGGGCGGCTGGCGGAGCAGCTGGGGCTGCTGGCGAAATGTGCGGCATCATCGTAAGGACGGGGATCACCGGGCCCGAGGTACGCAACCGCCCCGGGGGAGTCGCCCCGGGGGAGTCGCGGCAGGGTACCGCCGACCGGGTCCGTCGGGTGGCGGACTTTGCCTCCGCGAGACCAAATCGTGACCGGATGGATGCGGGAAATACGAAAACCGGCCGTTTTAGAAGTTAGGCTCGTCACACGGCCAGTGCGCACAGGCGCGTTCCGGTCCGGCGGATACAGGGTTGTCCGGCCAGAATCACTCGTTCAACAGGAGCTCAAAATGTCTACACGCGACACTTCTGTGCGCAGGTTCCATCCCACCAGGAAACGTGTTGCGTTGACTGCGGGAATATCCATCGGCGCGCTGCTCATGACCGGCTGCGTCCAGAGCCAGCGCGAAGAGGGGGCCGGCGCCGAAGGTTCGGGCGAGGCCGTCAATTCGACCTTCGTCTTCGCTGCGTCCTCCGACCCGAAGTCCCTCGACCCGGCCTTCGCCAGCGACGGCGAGTCCTTCCGCGTCAGCCGCCAGATCTTCGAGGGCCTCGTCGGTGTGGAGAAGGGCACCGCGGATCCCGCGCCGCTGCTCGCCGAGTCGTGGGAGACCTCCGAGGACGGACTGGCGACGACCTTCCAGCTGAAGGAGGGAGTGAAGTTCCACGACGGGACCGACTTCAACGCCGAGGCCGTCTGCTTCAACTTCGACCGCTGGTACAACTGGACCGGCCTCCAGCAGGCCGAGACCGTCTCCTACTACTACAACTCGCTCTTCCGCGGGTTCAAGGACCAGCCTGACGAAGCCGTCTACGAATCCTGCGAGGCCAACGGCGACAACGAGGTCACCGTCAACCTGGCCAAGCCGTTCGCCGGGTTCGTGCCGGCGCTCTCCCTGCCGGCGTTCGCCATGCAGAGCCCCACCGCGCTTGAGGAGTTCAAGGCCGACGAGATCGGTGGTTCCGAGGAATCACCGAAGCTCAGCGAGTACGCCCTCGGCAACCCGGTGGGCACCGGTCCCTTCAAGTTCGAGTCCTGGGACGTCGGACAGCAGCTTGAGCTGTCGATCTTCGAGGATTACTGGGGCGAGAAGGGCCAGATCACCGAGACGATCTTCCGCATCATCGACGACCCGCAGGCCCGCCGCCAGGCCCTCGAGGCCGGAACCATCGACGGGTACGACCTGGTCGCCCCGGCCGACGTCCAGTCCCTGAAGGACGGCGGATACAACGTGGTGGCCCGCGACCCGTTCACCATCCTGTACCTGGGCTTCAACCACAAGGTGGAGCAGCTCGCGGACCCGCTGGTCCGTGAAGCCATCGCGCACGCCATCGACAAGGAGGCTCTGGTCGCCCAGACCCTTCCTGAGGGCACCGAGGTCGCGACCCAGTTCATCCCCGACGTCGTCGACGGCTACAACGAGGACGTCACCACGTACGACTTCGATCCGGAGAAGGCTAAGGAACTCCTCGCCGAGGCCGGGTACCCCGACGGCTTCGAGGTCCAGTTCAACTACCCGACGAACGTCTCCCGTCCGTACATGCCCACCCCGGAGCAGGTCTTCACGAACCTCCAGGCGCAGCTGGCCGACGTCGGAATCACCGTCACCCCGGCGCCTGCCGCCTGGTCCCCTGACTACCTCGACCAGGTTCAGGGCACCGAGGACCACGGCCTGCACCTGCTCGGCTGGACCGGCGACTACAACGACACCGACAACTTCATCGGCGTCTTCTTCGGCCAGCAGAAGCCGGAATTCGGTTTCGACAACCCCGAGCTGTTCGCCGCACTCAATGAGGCGCGGGGCATGACCGACCGCGAGGAGCAGACGAAGGCGTACGAGGAGATCAACGAGCAGATCGCCGAGTTCATCCCGGCCATCCCGCTGGCCCACCCGGCACCTTCGCTGGCGTTCAACGAACGAGTGACCTCCTACCCGGCCAGCCCGGTCAACGATGAGGTCTTCAGCGAGATCGAGCTCAGCAAGTAATACCAGCACGTCCAGTGGAGCCGGACCCGTACGATAGGTCCGGCTCCACTGTGTTGGAGAGCACATCCTGGTTTCCCCCCGAGAGGACACTGTGTTACGCGTCATAGGCAAGCGAATTGCCCTGCTCATCCCCACGTTGTTTGGGCTGTCCGTTCTGCTCTTCCTCTGGGTGCGCAGCCTCCCGGGAGGTCCGGCGACCGCGCTGCTCGGTGAGAAGGCGACCCCCGAGGCCGTCGCCCGGGTGAACGAGCTCTACGGGTTCGACCGGCCCCTCCTGACCCAGTACTTCACCTACATGGGCAAGCTGCTGCAGGGCGACTTCGGGATCTCCATCAACACCGGGCGTCCCGTCCTCGAAGAATTCGCAACCCGCTTCCCGGCGACCATCGAACTCACGATCGTGGCCCTGATCTTCGCCATCGGCGTCGGCGTGCCGCTGGGATACGCGGCGGCCCGCCACTACGGCCGTTTCGTGGACCACAGCTCAGTGGTGCTGAGCCTGATTGGCATCACCGTCCCGGTGTTCTTCCTCGCGTTCATCTTCAAATACCTTTTCGCGATCCAGTGGTCCCTCCTGCCGCCCGACGGCCGGCAGAACCCGCGCATCAACGCGACCCACGTCACCGACTTCTACGTCCTGGACGGGCTGCTCACGGGGGAGTGGGACGCCGCGTGGGATGCCTTCCTGCATCTGATCCTGCCGGGGCTGGCCCTGGGCACCATCCCGCTGGCCATCATCGTGCGCATCACGCGGGCCTCGGTGCTTGAGGTGCAGAACGCCGACTACGTGCGCACCGCCCGGGCCAAGGGCCTGATGGAGCGCACCATCCGCGGCCGGTTCATCCTCCGCAACGCCATGCTTCCGGTGGTGACGACGATCGGCCTGCAGCTCGGCCTGCTCATCTCGGGTGCCGTGCTCACCGAGACGGTCTTCGCGTTCAACGGCATCGGGCGGTTCCTGCGCGATGCCATCTTCGGCCTTGACTACCCGGTCCTCCAGGGGTTCATCATCTTCATCGCCATCCTCTACGCGATCATCAACCTCCTGGTTGATATTTCCTACAGCATCATCGACCCGAGAGTGCGTGTGCAGTGAGTGCAATCTTGCCCCCCGCCGTCGGCGGATCAGCAGCCCCGACAGACCCGGCGATCGAGACCGGGGGTGGAACCGGCCTCTGGAAGGACGCGTTCCTCCGCCTGCGGCGCAACCCGCAGGCCATCGCCGGCGCCGTCATCATCGGACTGTTCCTGCTCGTGGCGCTCCTCGCGCCGGTCCTGGCCCCCTATGGCGGCAACGAGCTGCCCGGCCGCACCGAAATCACCCCCACCACCATCCCCGGGCCCGGGGAGATCGGCGGCTACCCGCTCGGGCTCGACCGCTTCGGCGGCGACCTGCTGAGCAAGCTGATCTGGGGCGCCCAGGCGTCCCTGCTGATCGGCGTGGTGTCCACCGCCCTGGGCCTCGCCGGCGGAATGCTCCTCGGTGTCCTCGCCGGCGGCTTCGGCGGCTGGGTGGACAACGTCATCATGCGGTTCGTCGACATCCTGCTGTCGGTGCCGAACCTGCTGCTCGCGGTGAGCATCGCCGCCATCCTGGGCCAGAGCCCGTACGCGATCATGATCGCCATCGGCGTCTCGCAGATCCCGATCTTTGCGCGGCTGCTCCGTTCCTCGATGCTCTCCCAGCGCGGATCCGACTACATCCTGGCCGCGCAGACCCTCGGGCTGAGCCGCAGCACGATCACCATGAGCCACCTGCTGCCCAACAGCATGGGCCCGGTGATCGTGCAGGCAACGCTCACCCTGGCCACCGCGGTGATCGACGCCGCCGCGCTGTCCTTCCTCGGCCTCGGCGGCGGACTGCCGCAGGCCGCCGAGTGGGGCCGGATGCTCACCTACGCCCAGGCCGAGCTGAGCGTCGCGCCGCAGCTGGCGTTCCTGCCCGGCGCGTGCATCGCCATCACCGCCCTCGGCTTCACCCTCCTGGGGGAGTCCCTCCGGGAGGCCCTGGATCCGAAGACGCGGCAGAAGTAACCCGACGGGAGCCCGCTCCCGCCGCCTCGTCGAATCCACCTCGTCGAATCCACCTCGTCGAATCCACCTCGTCGAATCCGCCCCGTCGCTCTCCAAGCGGCGGGGCGTCGGCGTTAAGTGCCGCAGAAGGTCCGGTACGGGCCGAAGTCCTCCGGGGCGCCGACCGCATAGCGTTCAAGGCCGGGCCGCTCGTCGTAGGGCGCCGTCACGGCTTCGAGGAGGCCCGCCAGCGGGCCCAGGTCGTCGTTCGTGGCCGCAGCCAGGGCCTCCTCGACGAGGTGGTTGCGGGGAATGTAGGCCGGGTTGGCCCGGTCCATCGCCGCCGCGTCCGGGCCGAGGGCGAGCCACCGCTGCGCCCAGGCGTCGAACCCCGCAGGATCCGCGGTCCGGCTCCGGGCCGGCCCGGCGTCCCCCCGGGCGGCGGAGCCGAGGTCCCGGAAGAACGAGGTGTAGTCAGCCCTGCCGGTCTGCAGCAGGGCCAGGAGGTCGTCCACCAGCCGGACGGCCTCGCCGTCGGGCACGGAGCCGGCCAGGCCGAGCTTGGCCTTCATTCCGGCCAGCCACGCGGCGCTGTACCGGGCGCGGAACGCCTCGAGGGAGGCGACCGCGGCCTCGACGGCCCGCTCCTGGTCCTCGTGGATCAGGGGCAGCAGGGCCTCCGCCAGCCGGGCGAGGTTCCACTCGGCGACCAGCGGCTGGTTGCCGTAGGCATAGCGCCCGCCGGAGTCGATCGAGCTGTACACCGTGGCCGGGTCGAAGGCGTCAAGGAAGGCGCAGGGCCCGTAGTCGATGGTCTCGCCCGAGATGGTCATATTGTCGGTGTTCATCACCCCGTGGATGAAGCCTGCGAGCATCCACCGGGCCACCAGGGAGGCCTGGGCGGAGACCACCGCCTCAAACAGGGCGAGGTAGGGCGCCTCGGCCGAGGCGGCCTGCGGATGGTGCCGGGCGATGGCGTGGTCCGCGAGGCGGCGCAGCAGGGCCAGATCGTCGCCGGCCGCGGCGTACTGGAAGCTGCCCACCCTCAGGTGGCTGTCCGCCACCCGGGCGAGCACCGCTCCAGGCAGCACCGTTTCCCGGCGCACCGGCCGGCCGGTGGCCACCACGGCCAGCGAACGGGTCGTCGGGATGCCCAGGGCGTACATGGCTTCGCTGACGATGTACTCGCGCAGCATGGGGCCCACGGCCGCCAGTCCGTCCCCGCCGCGCGCGAACGGCGTGCGCCCCGAACCCTTGAGGTGGAGATCGCGCAGGCGGCCGTCGGTGCCGGTGATCTCGCCCAGCAGCAGTGCCCGCCCGTCCCCGAGGCGGGGGCTGTAGCCGCCGAACTGGTGGCCGGCATAGGCCTGGGCCACGGGGGTGGCTCCGGCGGGCAGTGCGGTGCCGGTCAGGAACGAGACCCCCTCGGGTGTCCGCAGTGCTTCGGGGTCGAGGCCGAGCGTGGCAGCGAGCGGCTCATTGAGCACCAGCAGCCGCGGCTCCGGTGTTTCCTCGGCCTGCCAGGGGATGGCCAGCTCCGCCAGTTCCCGCGCGAAGCGGCCGTCCAGGGTGGCAGTGAATCCGGTTACGGCGCTCATGTCCCCAGAATACCGACGCCGGCGCCGCCGGACCGCTTCAACTTCCTACCCGCGGGCAGACCTTTGGAGGTGGACATCCCGGCGTGCATGCTGCACCGGGACGCCGCCGTCCGGGGCCTCAGGAGGCGATGCCGCCCTCGATCCGCAGTTCGTTGCCCGGAATGGAGGCGAGCAGCCGGCGCGTGTAGGGGTGGCGGGCGTTCTGGAAGACCTCTTCCGAGGTCGCTGCCTCGACGAGTTCGCCGTCCTTCATGACGCACACATAGTCGGAGATCAGGCGCACCACGGCGAGGTCGTGGGAGATGAACAGGTAGCTCAGGCCCAGTTCGGCCTGCAGGTCGCCGAGCAGCTTGAGGATCTGCGCCTGGACGAGCACGTCCAGTGCCGACACGGGCTCGTCGCAGACCAGCAGTTCGGGCTTCAGTGCCAGCGCGCGGGCGATAGCTACACGCTGGCGCTGCCCGCCGGACAGTTCCGAGGGGTAGCGGCGCAGGGCGTTCTGGGGCAGGGCCACCTGGTCCATCAGTTCCCGCACCCGGGCCGCCCGCTCCTTCTTGGAGCCGCGCTTGTAGGCGTTGAGTGGCTCCTCGACGATGCGTTCGATGGTGAACATCGGGTTCAGCGAGGAGTAGGGGTCCTGGAAGATCGGCTGGACCCGCTGGCGGAAGTCGTTGAGCTGGGCCTTGTCGAGGGTGGCGACGTCCATGCCGTCGAAGGTCATGGTGCCTGAGGTGGGCTCGATGAGCTTCAGGAGCATGCGGGCCGTCGTGGTCTTGCCGGAGCCGGACTCGCCCACGATGGCGACCGTCTGGCCCCGCGGCACGTCAAGGGTGACGTTCTTGGCCGCGTAGAAGTCCTCGGAGCTGCCGCGGCGCTTGTAGACCTTGGTGAGGTCCCGGATCTCCACAATGTTCGCCGGGGCCACCGTCTTGCCGCTCTCGTGCTCGGCGAAGACGGCCTCGGCGAGCTTCGCCCGCTTGGCGGGGTCGTCGTTGTAGGCACCCGGACGCAGGCGGACGGCGGCGACGGACGGGGCGGCGCGCACCAGCGACTGCGTGTAGGGGTGCTGGGGGTCGTTGAGCAGCTGCTGGGCGGGGCCGGTCTCGACGACCCGGCCGCGGTGCATCACCACGAGGTCCGAGGCGCGCTCGGCGGCCAGCCCCAGGTCGTGGGTGATCAGCAGCACCGACGTGCCGAGCTGGTCCGTCATGGTGTCGATCTGGTCGAGGATGGTGCGCTGGACGGTGACATCGAGGGCGCTCGTCGGCTCGTCGGCGATCAGCAGCCGCGGCTGGCAGGCGAGCCCGATCGCGATCAGTGCGCGCTGGCGCATGCCGCCGGAGAATTCGTGCGGGTACTGCTTGGCGCGCTCGCCGGCGTCGGGCAGGCCGGCGGCGGAGAGGACCTCGATCACCTTCTGCTTGACGTTGGCCTTGGTGGCCATGCCGTGGACCAGCAACGTCTCGGCGACCTGGGTGCCGATCTTGGTGACGGGGTTGAGGTTCGACATCGGGTCCTGCGGCACCAGGCCGATCGCCCGGCCGCGGATGGAGCGCATCTTCGACTCGGCCAGGCCGACGAGCTCCTGGCCTTCGAAGAGGATGCTGCCGGCGGTGACCTTGCCGTTGCCCGGCAGCAGGCCGATGCAGGCCATGGCCGTTGTGGACTTGCCGGAACCCGATTCGCCGACGATCGCCAGGGTGGCTCCGCGTCGAAGGGTGAAGCTCGCGTTTTCGACGGCGCGCACCTCCCCGTGGGTGGTGCGGAAGCTGATCGCGAGGTCCCGGACTTCTAGCAGGGGCGCGTCGCTGGCCGTCGTACCGGCGGGAGTGATATCCGTCATGAAACTATGGTGCCCTACCGGCGCGCTTTTCGCGTAAGGCGACGTTCCGGGCCGATGCTAACTTTTTGGACTCGCCCCGTCCGGCGCGCCCAGCCGCGCCGCGAGGTGCTCCACGGCGAACCGGTATCCCTCAACTCCCGCCCCCACGATCACGGCGTCGGCGACGGCGGAGATGTAGGAGGTGTGCCGGAAGGCCTCGCGCCGGTGGACGTTGCTCAGGTGGACCTCCACCACGGGCAGACCGACGGCGGCCAGCGCGTCGGCGATGGCGATCGAGGTGTGGGTGTAGGCGCCGGCGTTGATGACAATCCCGCCGGCGGTGCCCGCCGCGCCGTGGATGGCGTCGATCAGTGCGCCTTCGTGGTTGGACTGGACGGCCCGCAGCGTGCATCCCCGCGCGGCCGCGGCGGTGCGGGCCGTCTCCTCGACGTCGGCGAGGGTCGAGGTGCCGTAGATTCCCGGCTCCCGCGTCCCCAACAGGTTCAGGTTGGGGCCGTTGAGCAGGAGGATGCTTGAGGTGGGGGCCGCGGTCATGGCTTAACTATGCCCCAGCCCGCAGCCTACGCCGTGGAGGCGGCGGGCTGCTGGCGTGCGCGGAGCCGGACGGCGAGGAGCGCCCCGACGAACGTGACGAGGCTGAGCACCACCAGCACGATGCCAGGGTGCCACCAGGCACCGTCGGTGGCCTGCCCGAAGGCCTGGGTGATGGAGGGGACGAAGCCGGCGATGATCGCCGCGAGGCTGTAGGCGAAGGACAGGGCGGTGAAGGCGGTCCGGGGATTGAAGATGTCCGCCATCAGCCCGCCGAGGGCCGCCCAGGTGGCGGTGGGCAGGATGCCTCCGATGAGGATGGCGGCGATGTAGGTCGGCGCGGTGGAGACGCTGATGACCCAGTAGAGCGGGAACGCGATGAGCGCGGTGCCCAGGGCGCCGCCGGCGACGACCCTGGCCGATCCGAGCCGCATGGCGAGGTAGCCGAAGGCGGGGATGGTGACGAGTTGGAGCAGGGATCCGATCAGGGCGGCGTTGAGGACCGTGGCCTCGCTCAGGCCGAGCCGTTCGGTGCCGTAGGCCTGGGTGTAGGACACCATCAGGAAGTAGGAGCCGATGCCGAGGACCGCGGAGGCCGCGGCCACCACGATCGCGGCGGGCTGTGAGCGGATGACCTCGAGGAACGGGACGCGGGCGAGCTTGTTGCTGGTGGCGGCGTCCTTGAAGACCGGGGTCTCGTCGATGGCAAGGCGCAGGTAGATCGCCACGGCGAGGAAGGGGAACGCCAGCAGGAACGGGATCCGCCAGCCCCAGGTGGTCATCACGTCGGGCACGGTGACGGTCAGGATCAGGAAGATCAGCGAGATGAGCATGGTCCCCACCGGTGAACCGAGCTGGGGAATCGACGCGTAGAGCGCACGCCGGCGCGGCTCGGCGTGCTCGGTGGCGATGAGGATGGACCCGCCCCACTCACCGCCCAGGGAGAGCCCCTGGAGCAGGCGGAGCACCGTGAGGATGATCGGAGCCCACACCCCGATGGTGTTGTAATCGGGCAGCAGGCCAACCGTGCCGGTGGCCAGGCCCATCAGGGTGATGGTCCAGATCAGGGTCTTCTTGCGGCCGATGCGGTCGCCGAGGTGCCCGAAGAGGATGGCGCCCAGCGGGCGCGCGACGAAGCCCATGGCGAAGATGAGGAACGCCGACAGGGTTCCGGCCAGGGGGTCCTGTTCGGTGAAGAACACCTCATTGAAGACCAGCGCGGCCGCGGTGCCGAACACATAGAAGTCATAGGACTCCAGGGCGGTTCCAACGAAGGAGGCGCCGGCGGCCCGGCGGGCCATCCGGGGACGGGTGACGGGGGCGGGCGCGGCGGCGAGTGAACTTGACACGCTGACGATTGTCCACCCGGCTCCGGCACGGGTGCCAACGTTTGAGTCCAATCTCACACCGGCCGCTCCGGCGGGCCCGCCGCCGGAACGGCAGGACGGGCCCGGCGGGCGGTCCGGGGGCCGCCTACTTCCGCAGCGAGGCGGCGATCTGCTGCATCACCGTGTTGTCGGCCAGGGTCGTCGCGTCCCCGACCTCGCGGCCCTCGGCGACATCCTTGAGCAGGCGCCGCATGATCTTGCCGCTGCGGGTCTTGGGCAGCTCCGGCACCACGAGGATGTTGCGCGGCTTGGCGATCGGGCCGATCTCCTTGCCCACGTGGTTGCGCAGCGTGGTGACGATGTCGTCGTCGTCCTTGGCCGAGCCGCGCAGGATCACGAAGGCTACCACCGCCTCGCCCGTGGTCTCGTCCTTGGCGCCGACGACGGCAGCCTCGGCCACCGACGGGTGGCTGACCAGAGCCGATTCGATTTCGGTGGTCGACAGCCGGTGCCCCGAGACGTTCATGACGTCGTCGACCCGGCCGAGCAGCCAGATGTCGCCGTCCTCGTCCTTCTTGGCTCCATCGCCGGCGAAGTACATATCGTCGAAGCGCGACCAGTAGGTCTGCTTGAACCGCTCCGGGTCGCCCCAGATGCCGCGCAGCATCGACGGCCACGGCTCGCGGACCACGAGGTAGCCGCCGGAGCCGTTGGGCACCGACTGGCCCATCTCGTCGACGACGTCGACGGCGATGCCCGGGACGGCGACCTGCGCCGAGCCGGGCTTGGTGCGGGTCACCCCGGGCATGGGCGAGATCATGTGGGCGCCCGTCTCGGTCTGCCACCAGGTGTCAACGATCGGCGCCTTTCCGCCGCCGATGATCTCCCGGTACCACATCCAGGCCTCGGGGTTGATGGGTTCGCCGACCGAACCCAGGACCCGGATCGAGGAGAGGTCGAACTTCTTCGGGATGTCCCGGCCCCACTTCATGAAGGTGCGGATGGCGGTGGGGGCGGTGTAGAGGATCGAGACCTTGTACTTCTCGATCAGCTCCCACCACCGGCCCTGGTGCGGGGTGTCCGGCGTCCCCTCGTACATCAGCTGCGTGGCGCCATTGATCAGCGGGGCGTAGGCGACATAGCTGTGCCCGGTCACCCAGCCGATGTCGGCGGTGCACCAGAAGACATCGGTCTCGGGGCGCAGGTCGAACGTGTACTTGTGGGTGAAGGCCGTCTGGGTGAGGAACCCGCCGGTGGTGTGGAGGATGCCCTTGGGCTTGCCGGTGGTTCCGGAGGTGTAGAGGATGAACAGCGGGTGTTCGGAGTCGTGCGCCACGGCGGTGTGCTCGCTGGAGGCGCTGTCGACGACGTCGTCCCACCAGACATCCCGGCCCTCGGTCCATTCGACCGGTTCGTTATTGCGCCGCACCACCACCACGTTGGTGATGGTCGATCCCTCTTTCTCGAGGGCGGCGTCGACGGCGGGCTTGAGGGCGCTGGGCTTGCCGCGCCGGTAGGTGCCGTCGGCGGTGACGACCAGCTTGGCCTCGGCGTCGTCGATCCGGCTGCGCAGCGCATCGGCGGAGAACCCGCCGAACACCACCGAGTGGACCGCCCCGATGCGGGCGCACGCCAGCATGGTGATGACCGCCTCGGGGATCATCGGCAGGTACACCGCGACGCGGTCGCCCTTCTGCAGGCCCAGAGATTCGAAGGCGTTGGCCGCCTTCTTCACCGACTCGGTGAGCTCCGCGTAGGTGTAGCTGCGCGTGTCGCCGGGCTCGCCCTCGAAATGGATGGCCATGCGGTCCCCGCGCCCCTCCTCGACGTGCCGGTCGAGGGCGTTATAGGCCGCGTTGAGCTTCCCGCCGACGAACCACTTGGCGAAGGGAGCCTCGGACCAGTCGAGGGTCTGGGTGAAGTCGGTCTCCCAGGAGAGGCAGGCCCGGGCCTGGTCCGCCCAGAACTCCGTCCCCCTGCTGCGGGCCTCCTCATAGAGGGAGGGCTGGGCGAGAGCCTGCGCGGCAAATTCCTCGCTGGGCGGGAAGCGGCGTTCCTCGTGGAGCAGGTTTTCAAACGCGTCGCCTTGCCTCTGGGCGCTTTCGGACATTTCTTACCCCTCTGCGGCTCGATCCATTCCTGGCTGAAATCCAGGCCGGCGCAGCGGTCCGCTGCGCAGATGCACTTCCCGAACATTATCGGCCAGTTCGCCGGACTTGTGTCAGCGATCACACTCCAGATGTGAAAGGCCGACTTTGTGCGTTGAGCGGTTCCGCCGCCCCGGTCCCGGTGCCCCGCGTGCTAGTGAAAGGGGATCGGGGGTGGCTACTGTGGAGGAAGGACATGGGCAGCCGGTGCCGCACCGGGTGCTTCCGTGCGGCCGCTGGCCGCCGCCACGAACGGGAGAGCAACAATGACCGAAGACTCGAAGGACCGGACGGCAGGCGTGGGCGCGCAGCCGGACGCCGCGACCGCCCGATCCTCAGCTGATGCCAGCGGCGGTGCCTCCGCTGCTGACACCGCCGTCGTGAAGCCGGCTGCCGGGAAGTCCGCCACGACTTCCGCCGGGAAGTCCACTGCGGCGTCCGCCGGGAAGGCCACCGGGAAGTCCGCCGCGACTTCCACCGGGACGTCCGTTGGAAAGTCCGCCGGGAAGGCCACCGGGAAGTCCACCGGGACCTCCGCTGCCGCGGATCCTTCCGGGGCGCGCTCCGCCGTTGGAAGCTCCGCCGGCGCGGCGGACCCGGCTGCCGGTGCCGCCACCACGGCCGTGCGTTCCGGTCCGGGCTCCGAAGGACCATACAGCTCCAGCAAGGCCGTGCTCGGGTCGTTCACGCTCCGGGAGGTGGTCCTGCTGGCCTCCGCCGCGGTGATCTTCCTGGGGACGCTGCTTCCCTTCTTCCGCGGAGAGGTGCGCTACGCGAACTTCTGGAACACCCTTCCGCTGTTCTTCGTGGGCATCGGCATCCTGCTCCCCGTGGCCGCCGCGGCCCTGGTCATCGGGCGGCGGCAGGGGGCCTCGGGCCTGCGGGTCGGTTCGTTCTCGGTCGACCAGTTCGCCTCGGTTGCGGCGTCCCTGGCCGCGGCGTTCTTCTTCCTCCAGACCATGACCGCCTTCCACATCGGCCCGCTGGTGTCGCTGATCGGCGCCGTGGGTATGCTGGCGGCAACGGTCCTGGCCCCGCACCTGCCGTTCTTCGCCAAGGACTTCAAGGAACGCGCCGAGACGCCGGCCCACCCCGTGGCCCGCGCCGTCCTGCCCACGCGGCCGAAGGCGCCAAAGGCACCCAAGGCGCCGAAGCCGGCCAAGGAAGAGAAGGTCAAGCAGCACTCCGTTGAGGTTCCCGTTTCGGGTACGGCTCAGCAGGCAGCAGCCTCCGACGCGGTGGGCTCGACGCCCGCGCCGCAGGCGCAGGGCGGGCCCCAGGCCGCGGCCGGCGACGCAGGGGGCGCAACGGCCGCCGCTGCCGGTTCGACCTCCGCCGGGGCAGCGGGCCAGCACTCGGGCCGGAGCTCGGCCGATGGCGCCGGAGATCCGGCGGCGGGTGCCCGGCAGGCGCAGACCCGGGACCCGGGAACCCCGGATTCCGCTGCGGCAGGTTCCGGTGCGTCGTCGGACGCGCAGACCCGCGTCCACCCGGTGACCGAGGCAGCCCCCCGGCAGCAGGAGACCATCTCGGCAACCCGGAGCGCCGACGAGGAGCAGGTGGTCGAGGCGTTCTGGTTCGCCGTCGGCACGCCAAGGCCCGTCGTCGACGAACAGTCCGGCCGCCAGCTTTTCATCGTGCAGCCCGGCGACTGGGAAGTGGGCATCGAGGACCGCGGCACCGAGTTCGTCGTGCAGGACAAGAGGACCGGGCAGATCGGCGTCATGCGCAATCTCACCAACATCGAACGGGCACCGCGGGAGTAATCCCCGCTGCCCTCCGACAGCACACCAGGCACGGGAGGCCGATTCATGAAGGGGCACACCAATGAGGCCGTGTCGGCCACGGCCCTGAAGCGGCGCGCCCGCCGGATCAACCGTGTGCTCGGGGAGGTGTACCCGTACGCCCATGCGGAGCTCGACTTCCGGAACCCCTTCGAGCTCCTCGTGGCCACGGTGCTCTCGGCGCAGACAACCGATGTGAGGGTCAACCTCACCACGCCCGTCCTCTTCGAGCGCTACCCGGACGCCCGGGCGCTCGCCGAGGCCGATCCCCAGGAGCTGCAGGAGCTGATCCGTCCGACCGGGTTCTTCCGGGCCAAGGCGAACAGCCTGCTGGCCCTGGCAAACCGCCTTGTCGACGAGTACGACGGTGAGGTGCCGGGCCGGCTCGAGGATCTTGTCACGCTCCCCGGGGTGGGCCGAAAGACGGCCAATGTGGTGCTGGGCAACGCCTTCGGGATTCCGGGGATCACCGTCGACACCCACTTCGGGAGGCTGGCGCGGCGCTTCGGCTGGACCGGGTCGGAGGATCCGGTCAAGGTCGAAATAGAGGTCGGTGCGCTGTTCGAGCCGAGGGACTGGACGGACCTTTCGCACCGCCTCGTCTTCCACGGACGCCGGATTTGTCATGCCAAGAAACCCGCCTGCGGCGCCTGCCCGGTCGCGGCGCTGTGCCCCTCCTACGGCGAGGGGGAGGTGGACCCGGTGAAGGCGGCCAAGCTGCTGAAGTACGAACTGGCACCGGGGCGTGAGGAACTGCTCGGGCTGATGCGCAGCGGGCAGACCCGCACCGAACTCCGCGCGGCCGGATACACCCTCGGAACGTGAGCGCCTACCAGTCCCTGCGCGACTACGCCGAGTCCATGAAGGACGCCGACTCCCTCGACCTGCCGACCGCCTGGCGGCTGCGGATTCTCAACCCGAAGAAGGCACGGCGGGCGGCGGTGCTGATTCTCTTTGGGACGGCCGACGACCATCTGGCGCCCGGCCATCCGGCCACCGCGCCGGCCGACCTCGACCTTCTGCTTGTCCAGCGCGCGGATTCCCTCAACAACCATCCCGGGCAGGTCGCCTTCCCCGGGGGTGCCATCGACCCCGGCGACGCCGACGAGCGGGCGGCCGCCCTGCGGGAAGCACAGGAGGAGACCGGGCTGGAGCCCTCAGGAGTCGAGGTGCTCTGCGCACTGCCCGAGGTCGGACTGCCCTTTAGCAACTTCCTGGTCACACCCGTGCTCGGCTGGTGGCTGCTGCCCACCCCGGTCGGCGTCGTGGACGAGGGCGAGTCGGCCCAGGTCTTCCGCGCGCCCGTCCGGGACCTGTTGAATCCGGCCAACCGCAGGACGGTCGTGTTCCAGCGCGGCGGTTCCACCGGCCTCAGCCCCGGCTTCGTGCTTCCCGAAGCCACCGTGTGGGGATTCACCGGGATGCTTCTCAGTTCCCTGTTCGATGCTCTGGGCTGGACCGAGCCGTGGGACGAGTCACTGGTCATCCCGCCGCCCTGATTCCGTTCCCCGCCGCCGCCCCCGCCCTCCGAGTGTGCAGCTCACCACCTTATGCGTCGTGCAGAGCGTGGTGATGTGCGGTTTCGGCGGGGCGGAGAGCGCAGCTAAGGCGCATGGGGCACGGGCCCGCCCTCCGAGTGTGCAGCTCACCACCCTTTCCTGCGGGCTGTCTCAGGTTGTTAGCGCAACACCGGTGATCAGTTCGTTGAGTTTGTCATAGGGTTTGCGCCAGTGGAGGGTTTGTCGGGGGCGGATGTTGAGTAGCGTTTGGACGTCGGCGAGTTCAGCATC
>NZ_WIAE01000022.1:0-30694 GCF_009828605.1 Arthrobacter zhaoguopingii
CGGTCGGCGTCGGCGCTCAGGCCCACAATAGTGAGGACCTCCTCCACCCGGGCCGCCGCGTGGTGGCCCTGGGCGGCGGCGATCCGCAGGTGCTGGCGTGCGGTGCGACCGGGGTGCAGGCCGCCTGCATCCAGGACCGCTCCGATGACCCGGGTGGGATCGGACAGGTCGCGGAACGGCTTCCCGAACACCAGCGCCTTCCCGGCATCGGGGGCGATCAAACCCAGCAGCATCCGGATCGTGGTGGTCTTCCCGGCGCCGTTGGGCCCGAGCAGGCCCGTGATCCGGCCGGCGCCGACGCTGAAGCTCACATCCTCGACCCGGCGGACACCCCGGAAGGACTTCGAAAGGCGCTCAACCAGGAGGGGTTCATTCTCTTGCGTGGTCCCCATCGGGCGATTCCGATTCGGCCATTTGCGCCTTGTACGAACAAACGAAATATAGGTGGAAATCCGTTGGATGGACCGAAAGTTCCATCGCTTGGCAAACCTACACTGAACCGCATGACAACACTTGCCGATATCAGCCACTGGATCGACGAACGCCTTGCCACCCTCGCGGAGCAGTACAACGTCCCCGCCGTTTCGGTGGCTGTCTACGCCGACGGAGAGGTGATCGACCGTTCCGCGGGCATCCTCAATCTCTCCACCGGGGTCGAGGCCACCACCGACAGCGTGTTCCAGATCGGATCGATCACCAAACTGTGGACGGCGACTCTGGTCATGCAGCTTGCCGACGAGGGCCTGGTCGATATCGACCGACCCGTCCGCGAGTACCTCCCGGAGTTCCGGCTCGGAGACGAGTCAGCCGCCGCTGTCATCACCATTCGTCAGTTGCTGAGCCACACCGCCGGGTTCGAAGGCGATATCTTTACTGACACCGGCCGCAATGATGACGCGGTCAAGTTGCTCATCGCCGGCCTCGGCGACGTCCCGCAGCTTTTCCCGCCGGGTGAACAGTTTTCCTACAACAACGCCGGCTACTGCGTCCTGGGCCGACTGGTGGAGGTCCTCAGGGACAAGCCGTTCAGCACCGCACTGCGCGATCACCTGATCACGCCGCTGGGGCTGGCACACGCGTCGACCGACGCCGATGAGGCGATCATGTTCCGGGCCGCGGTGGGCCACGTCCAGCCCGAGGCCGGCGCGGCGTACGTTCCCGCGCCATTTTGGGCACTGGCTTACTCCAACGCTCCTGCCGGTTCGATGCTGACGATGCGGGCACGCGACCTGATCACTTTCGCCAGGATGCAAATGAACGGTGGTGCCGCCGATGACGGGACCGTTGTGCTCTCACCCGGAGCGGTCTCCGTCATGCAGGAACGTCAGGTGGAGCTGCCCTACTTTGGCCTTCTCGGCGATGCATGGGGCCTGGGCTGGGAGATCTACGATACGCCCAATGGTGAGATCATCGGTCATGACGGCACCACGCTCGGGCAGAGTTCTTTCCTCCGGATCGCCCCGAAACAGGGTGTCGCCGTCGCCCTCCTGACGAACGGAGGTGAACCGTTCGGTCTCTACCACGAGATGATGGCGCACATCCTCTCGGAGCTCGCCGACGTTGAATTCCCGCCCATGCCGGTGCCCCCGTCCGAGCCGAAGACCATCGACCCGGAGCGTTTCCTCGGCACGTACAGCACCCGGCTGTATGACCTCGATGTCACCCAGGATGAAGAGGGCCGGGTGTGGATGACCACCACGGCGACGGACGCCGGAGAGGAATCAGGGGTGGACGCCGAGACCACCGAGTTGGTCTGGCTGAAGGAAGACACCCTCATCCCGGTCGAGGGCCACCATGGCATGCACCTGCCCCACGCCTTCCTGGGCGATGACGGCACCGGCCGCGCGCAGTACCTGCACCTCGGCCGCGCAGTGCGCCGGACTGCCAGCAAATGAACAGGATGATCACTATGAGAATGGTCCGTATCACTGTCGGCGTTTCCGCCGCCGCTCTCGCTCTTGCGGGCTGCTCGAGCGAATCCCGTGAGGGTGAGATCGTTGATGGAGCCACATTCACCCTGGCAAGATCGGCCGATCCGGGTAATCTTGATCCGCAGTCCTCGGCCGCTGCTGACCTTTTCCAGTTCACTCAGTTCGCCTATGATCCACTGCTCAGCATCGATGCCGAGGGAGTTATCGGGAGCCAGCTCGCGAGCGAGTGGACGGTTAAAGGGAACACTGTCAGCCTGACCCTGAATGAGGGGATTACCTGTTCGGACGGCACGCCATTCACGGCGGTTGATGCCGCTGCAAACCTTTCCTGGGTTTCGGACCCGGCGAACGAAAGCCCGTGGCTCGGCGTATTAATTCCGTCCGGTGCTACTGCATCCGCTGACAGCGATACCGCTCTCACGATCGAGCTCGCGGGTCCAGCGCCGTTTGTACTGAATGGATTGGCGGTGCTCCCCATGGTCTGCGGGAATGCCATCGAGGATCGCAGTGTGCTTGCGGCCGAAACGCATGGGACAGGGCCCTTCGTGCTCGCCGACTCGGCGCAGGGAGATAAATACACTTACGAGGTCAGGGACGACTACACCTGGGGTCCCGGGGGCGCCACGACCGCGGCCGAGGGGATGCCCGACGAGGTCGTGATCCGTGTGATCAGCAATGAAACTACGGCCACGAACCTGCTGCTTTCCGGCGAGCTGAATGCCGCGACCATTACCGGGCCGGACAGTGATCGACTCGAAGCCGCAGACCTTTTCTCTGCTGACACTTCGTCGATCGTAGGGGAGATGTGGTTTAACCAGTCCGCGGAGAGAGCGATGACTGACCCCAAGGTGCGGCTCGCCCTGTCACAGGCTCTCGACCTTGACCAGTTAAGGGGTGTAATCACCTCGGACAAGGGGGAAGCACCAACAGTGTTCGCCAACAATGAACCCGTCGCCTGCCCGGGTAACTCGATCGCGGAATTCCTGCCGGAACACGACCCTGACGCGGCAGCCGCACTGCTTGATGATGCGGGATGGGAAATGGGCTCGGGAGGGACCCGTTCCAAAGACGGTGTGCCGCTCGCGGTGACCCTTGTTCGGGATGCGGATTCCGGCGACGCCGGCAGCGCCGCGGCCCAACTCGTGGTGCAGGCCTGGACCGAACTCGGTGTCGAGGTCACCAGTGAGGCGAAGGAAGAATCTGTCCTCGCCGAAACCATTTTCAGCACGGGTGACTGGGACGTGGCCTGGGTGCCGCTGAACGTCAGCAGCCCCGACCAACTGGTCGGTTTTATGTCTGGTCCGTCGGCGCTGGACGGCGGCGCGAACTTCGCGCACATCGACAACCCGGATTACCTGGCAGCGGTGGAGAAAGCGAGCGCGCTGCTCGGATCGGATAGCTGCGAAGACTGGCTCACGGCGGAATCCGCACTCGTTCGCGATGCTGATGTGATCCCCTTCGCCAACCAGTTGTCGAAGACCTTCGGATCCGGTGCGACGTTCGAGTCCCTCGGAGCGGTTGCCCCGACGTCGATCCGGATGCTTGCGGAGTGACGATGACCGCCGGAGGCATGTGGACCGACTCGGTACGGGTGAGGTATCTCGTCCGGCGCACCGGGCGACTGCTCGTCTCACTCCTGGTGCTCCTGACGGCAGCGTTCCTGATGATCCACGTCATCCCCGGCGATCCCGTGCGGGGGGCGCTCGGGCCGACAGCGCCAGCTGATCTTGTCGCAGCCCGGCGTGAGTCTCTCGGACTGAACGACCCGCTGGCGGTGCAGTACCTCAACTACCTTCGCCATCTGCTGGCCGGTGATCTCGGCACGTCGATGATCTCGGGGCTCCCGGTATCCGAGATGCTGGCGCAGCGACTTCCCGCGACGCTCAGCATCGCGCTGCTCGCCTTCGTGGGCGCCGTGGCAATCGCGGTGCCCCTCGGAGTCGGTTTCGGCGTCCTGACCCGGAACGGGCGGGCGCGCCGCGCCGAGCTCGGTTTCACGTCGGTCAGTTCAGTCCTTGGAACCATCCCGGAGTTCCTGTTCGCGGTCGGATTGGTCTATCTGTTCGGCGTGCAGTGGCAGATCCTGCCCGTCGCCGGACGCAGCGGACCGGAGTCCTATGTTCTTCCCGTTCTCTGCCTGGCGATCGGTCCGGCCGCGTTGCTCGCTAGAATCCTGCGCGTCGAGATGGTCGCGATCCTCACGGCCGACTTCATCCGGACTGCTCGAGCCAAACGCCTGCCGGCCCCGATCATCTACCTCCGCCACGCACTGCCGAACGCTCTGACCGCAACCCTGACCATCGGTGGACTGCTTCTCGGGTCGATGATCGCCGGGACCATACTGGTCGAGAGCGTCTTCGCCTGGCCGGGACTGGGCAGCACCATCGTCCAGTCGATTTTGACCAAGGACTATCCGGTGGCGCAAGGCATCGTGTTGTTCTACGGTGCGACGGTGCTCGTCCTGACCATGGTGGTCGATCTGATCCTTGCGGCGCTCGACCCGCGTTCCGCCATCGGGCAGAGCTGACCGATGGCTACCACTTCGATACCAGGCTCTGTGCCGGCGACGCGTGCGGTGAGCAGGTCGAGTGCATCGGCCCGCTGGCTTGCAGTGCTGCGTACCCCCGTGGGAGCGACCGCCGGGTTGCTCCTGATCGGGTTCCTCGCACTGTCGATCATCGCGCCACCCCTGTGGGGTGATGATGCAAACGCCGTCGATACCGACAGCATCCTGCAGGGGCCCAGCGCCGAGCACCTCGTGGGGACGGACAACCTCGGGCGGGATCTCTTCCTCCGGGTGCTCGTCGCTTCTGCCAGCTCCATCCAACTCGCGCTGCTGGCCACCGGCCTCGCGGTGATGGCGGGAGTGATCCTCGGCTCTGTCCCCCTACTCGTTGGCCCACGGCTCGGGCGGCTCATCACCTCGGCCATCAACATCGCAATCGCGTTCCCCGGTCTCCTGCTCGCCTTGTTCTTCGCCGTCATCTTCGGCGTCGGATCCACAGGTGCCGTTCTGGCGATCGGTGCCGCCGGCGCACCGTCTTTCGCCCGACTCATGTTGACGCTGACCGCTTCCGTGATCGAACGGGACTACGTGTCCGCGGCGCGCATCGCGGGCGTCGGACGCGTGCGGATACTCCTGCGTCATGTGTTGCCCAATATCGGTGAACCCTTGGTCGTCAATGCCACCATCGGCGCCGGCGGCGCACTCCTGGCCTTCGCCAGTCTGTCCTTCTTGGGCCTTGGAGTGCAGCCGCCCGCTTATGACTGGGGTCAGCTGCTTAACACCGGGCTCAACAGTATCTACCGGAACCCGGCGGCGGCGTTCGCCCCAGGGATCGCGGTCGTGCTCGCCGGGCTCGCCTTCAACATGCTGGGCGAGTCCATCGCGCAGATCATCGGGGCACCCACGATCAGGAGCGGGTCACGCACTCATCGACGACGCGAGCTTCGGGCGGCGAGCCACCCGCTCCCTCCCGAGGAATCGCGTTCCACCACGTCGGATCGGGTGCTCGACGTGGTCGATCTGTCCGTGACGTTTCCCGGTGCCGACGGACCGGTCCGCCCCGTACGAGGAATCAACCTGACCGTCCAGCGTGGCGAGGCTGTTGGTATCGTCGGGGAGTCGGGATCGGGCAAGTCCCTGACCGCTCTCGCCATCGCCCGGCTCATTGAAGAGCCAGGGCAGGTTGACGCCGAACGTCTCGAATTCCTCGGCGTTGATCTCCTGAGCGGCAGTGAACGGGAGCACCGCGATCTGCTCGGCACCTCACTGGCAGTGGTGTTCCAGGATCCGATGACCTCCTTCAACCCGACCCAGCGCATGGGTCGGCAACTCGCCGAGGTCGCCGAGCAGCATCAGGGAATGAACCGCCGCCACGCACTTCTGCGCGCGATCGACCGCCTTCGTGCGGTGCGGGTGCCGACGCCCGCACTTCGGGCACAGCAGTATCCGCATCAGTTCTCGGGCGGGATGCGACAGCGTGCGATGATCGGTATGGGCCTGATGGGCAGCCCCGCCCTGATCATCGCCGATGAACCCACGACGGCCCTGGATCCGACAGTGCAGCAGCAGGTGCTGCGGCTCCTGGCGTCCATCCGCCGCGCTGATGACGTGGCGATCCTGTTGATCAGCCACGACGTCTCGGTGGTCGCCGAACTCTGCGGCCGGGTGGTCGTCATGTATGCGGGGCAGATCGTGGAGGACCTCCCGGCCGCCGAATTGACGACGAGGGCCCGCCACCCGTACACCCGGGCGCTGATCGCCGCGGTGCCCACCATGCGCACGGACCTCGGAATGCCGTTGAACGCGATTCCCGGCCTGCCCGTCGATCCTGCCCATGTTCCGGTCGGCTGCCCCTACTCGGCCCGCTGCCCACGTGCCGACGATCACTGCCGCGATGAGGATCCACCGCTGGTCGCGGATGCGGCCGGTCGCCGGGTTGCGTGCTGGCACGCGGATGAACTGGAGGAATCATGAGTGAACTGTGCTTCTCTGACGTTTCGATCCGCTTCGGCGGTGTCCGTCACGGACTGACGGCGGTCGACCACGCGAGTCTCACCGTGCCGGACAGCGGAATCGTCGGATTGGTCGGCGAATCCGGCTCCGGCAAGTCGACGCTTGCCCGGGCTTCTGTGGGTCTGGTGCCGCTGAGCGGGGGACGGATTGAGCTCAACGGCCGACCCCTGGCTCGCCGCGGTCCGGAAAGCCGACGCGTCCAGATGATCTTTCAGGATCCGTCGTCGGCCCTCAACCCGCGCATGTCGGTGGGTGAGAGCATCGCCGAGGCCTTTCCGCGTGGCTCGACGGCATCGACGCGCCGCGCTGAAGTGGCGCGGCTGCTCGAACTCGTCCATCTGGATCCGGCGCACGCCAAATCATCGCCCGCCCGGATGTCCGGTGGACAGCGGCAGCGGGTCGCGCTTGCGCGAGCACTGGCCAGCCGGCCCGAGGTGGTGATCGCGGACGAAATCACCTCCGCCCTGGATGTGTCCATTCAGGGCACCGTCATCAACGTACTTCGGGACCTGCAGCGCGAACTCGGCATCTCGGTGCTGTTCATCTCGCACAATCTGCCACTCGTCCGATACATGTCCGACTCTATCGCGGTGATGTACCTCGGTCGCATCGTGGAGCAGGGCCCGGCCGCGCAGATACTCGGTGCCGCGCAGCATCCGTACACCCGGGAGCTCCTCGCGGCCGTGCCAGATTCTTCCCGGCAAACCCAGCGGCAGGATGTCCAGGACTTCGTGGCCGATCCGGCCGTAGTGAGCGAACCCACCGATCCGGACCCTCTGCACAACGGTTGTCGATACCATTCCCGCTGCCCAGTGGGCCCATTGACGAATCCAGAGCGCGGCATCTGCCGCACCGAGGATCCATCTGAAGATCACGCCAATGAGGCTGCGTGCCACTTCGCAGAGCCTCGCACACCTACATCAACCGACGGAACGTCCGTTGCTGCCGCCGCTTCGACCAGCGTGAGGAAAACATTGTGACCCGCAGAATGCGCATAACCGACCTGACGGAACTTCCAGTGCCCGAACAGGCGGTGCTCTCCCACGACGGTGAGCAGATCGTCTATGTTCTGCGCACCTGTGATACCGATCGCGATCAGAACCTCCGTCGCCTGTGGACGGTAGGCGCCGCTTCGGGCGATGCCCACCAACTCACCAGGGGAACCTCCGACACCGCACCCGCCTGGGCGCCGGACGGCCGCCGGATCGCCTTCCTGCGCACCGTCGAAGGTACGGCACAGGTGTGGACACTCCCCGCGTCCGGTGGTGAGCCGGAGCAGCTCACCAGTTTGCCGCTGGGCGCCGGCACGCCGGTGTGGAGTCCCGACGGCACGAAGATCGCGTTCACTGCTTGGGCGGACGCCTTCGCCGGCCCCAGCGAGGATGCCGCGGTGCGCGCAGCACGCGACGCCGGCCCGGTGGTGATCAACCGCCTTGATTACAAGCTGGACGGGATCGGGCTGTTGCGCACCAGGCGCCGCCACGTGCACATCGTCGATGTGGCGAGGGGTGTGACCCGACAGCTGACGAATGGTGACTGGGACGCGGGCGATCCTTCGTGGTCACCGGACGGCGCGAAGCTCGCGTTCCCGGCAAACCCAGGCGCTACGAGTGATGTGACCCTGCGCACCGCAGCGTATGTGATCGACGCGACCGATGTGCGGGCCAAAGCCCGCGTCGCTGGGCTCGACGCCGGAACGGCGGGACCGCTCCGGTGGAACGCCGACGGTGACGCGTTGTTGGTCGTCGGCCACCACGGGAAACCCATCGGCCATGCGTCCCTGCTGAAGGTTCCGCTAGACGATGGCGCACCGGTCGACCTGTCAGGGCCACTCGACCGTAATGTGATGTCCGGCGGCGTCGGCTACCCCGGCGCGCACGTGCAGCTCACGGACGGCGGCGAGACGGCTCTGTTCTGCGCCCGGAACCGCGGCGCCACCCATCTGTACGCGGTAGGCACCCATGGCGGCACTCCGCGCCTGGTGCTCGGCGGGGACGGGCGTGTTGTCAGCGCCTTGTCGGTAGCGGGACGGCGGGCAGTAATGGTGCTCTCGACGCCGGAATCCTTCGGTGAAATCGTCACCGTCGATCTCGATACGGCTGAGGAGTCGATCCGCACCCACCATGGCGACACGCTCGCTGGCGTGCGTCTCTTTGCGCGCGAAGAGCGTTCATTCACCATCTCCGATGGAACCACGGTGGCGGCGTGGCTCGTCCACGACCCTGAGCAGAGCGGACCGCGGCCGCTGCTTCTCGATATCCACGGTGGTCCACACAATGCATGGAACGCCGCGGCTGACGAAATGCATCTTTACCAGCAGGAACTCGTTTCCCGAGGGTGGGCGGTGCTGCTCGTCAACCCACGCGGCAGTGACGGGTACGGTACGGAGTTTTTCACCGGCGTGCAGGCGAACTGGGGCGAGGCGGATTCAGCTGATCTCCTCGAACCGATCGATGCGCTGGTGGCCGAGAATTTTGCCGACCCCGCCCGACTGGCGGTCACCGGCTATAGCTACGGCGGGTACATGACCTGCTGGTTGACCGGTCGGGATCACCGCTTCTCCGCGGCGGTAGCGGGGGGTGTCGTGAGCGACATGGTGAGCATGCACGGCACCTGTGAGGACGCGCACCTTTCCAGTGAGACCGAAATGGGCGGGCCGTTCTGGGACCACCGTGCCGGGTACGAGCGCATGTCCCCGCTCAGCCGCGTCCAGGACGTGCAGACCCCGACCCTGCTGCTCCACGGCACCGACGACGAGGTGTGCCCGGTCACGCAGGCCGAACAGTGGTTCGCTGCCCTGCGCGCGCGCGGCGTTCCGACCCAGATGGTGCTGTATCCAGGCGGCGGGCACGCATTCATCTTCGAAGGGCGGCCGTCACACCGGCTGGACTACAGCCGCCGCCTCACTGAGTGGGTCGAGCGCTACGCAGGCGACACAACGAAGACCGCGCGGCCACCGCTCGACGCCGCCCATTGGCAGCAACGCCTTGACGACCTCGCCGCCCGACACGGGGTCATCGGGGCCCAGTTCGGCATCCTCCGGACCGACCCGGCCCGCCCCGACGATCGGATCGCCGTGGCGACAGGGGTTCTCAACGTCGAAACGGGAGCGCCTGCGACGCCCGAGGCAGTGTTCCAGATCGGTTCCATTTCGAAAGTCTGGACGACGACCGTGGCGATGCAGCTGGTCGACGAGGGGCTCATCGGCCTCGATGCCCCGATCGTCGATGTGCTCCCCGAACTGAAGCTCAGCGACGCGGCTGCCAATGCAAAGGTCAGCCTGCGTCACCTGCTGACGCATACGAGCGGTATCGACGGGGACCTCTTCACCGACACCGGCCGCGGTGATGACGCGCTCGAGCAGTATGTCGCGCTCCTTGCCGACCTCGGTCAGAACCATCCGATCGGTGCGACCTGGTCCTACTGCAATTCCGGATTCTCGCTCATCGGCCGTGTCATCGAAAGGATCACCGGCTTGACCTGGGACGCCGTGATGCGTGAGCGGCTTTTCAAGCCCCTGGGCCTCGATCGAACCGGGACCCTTCCGGAAGAAGCATTGCTGAACTCCGCCGCCGTCGGCCATATCACCCAGCCGGACACAGCACCGGCACTTGCGCCGGCGTGGATGCTGCCGCGATCGTTGGGCCCTGCCGGGCTCATCACGACGGATGTGGCAGACGCGCTGTCGTTCGCGCGGATGCACCTCTCGGCCGGAGCAGCTGCCGATGGCACCCAGGTGCTCAGTGCGGAGAGTGTCGCCGCGATGGCCGCGTGGGAAACCGACCTGCCCGACCACCACACCTTCGGGGACTCCTGGGGGTTGGGTTGGATCCGCTATCTCTGGGACGGTCACCGCGTGCTCGGCCACGACGGCGCAACGATCGGGCAAGGGGCGTCCCTTCGGTTGCTGCCGGAGCAGGGGCTCGCCGTCGTGCTGCACACCAATGGCGGTTCTGCGCGGGACCTCGCGGACGACCTCCTGCGCGAGGTGTTCGCCGATGTCGCCGATGTTGCCGTGCCCTTCGCACTCACCCCTCCTCAAGGGGAGGTCGATATCGATATCACTCCGTACGTCGGCACCTATGCGCGTGAGTCGGTGCGGGTGGAGGTGTTTGCCGGGGATGACGGTCCCCGGTTGAGGACCACAGTCCTCGGTCCCCTTGCTGCCCTCACGCCCGACCCGACCGAGGAGTTCGCCCTTGTCCCTGTTGCGGCAGACCTGTTCGTCATGCGTGCTCCTGAGAGCGAGACCTGGACGCCGGTGACCTTCTATTCACTTCCCACCGGGGAACCTTATGTGCATTTTGGTGCCCGTGCCACGCCGAGGGTGGGCTGACGGTGGAGACCGGGTTCCGCCGGCTGACCGCCGAGGCACTCCCGCTGATCCTCGCCGACATCGAGGAGCTGGTGCAATGCGAGTCGCCCTCCCTCGACAGGGACGCCGGCATCCGCAGCGCCGATGTGGTCGCGCGCATCGGCGAACTGCGGCTCGGCAGCCGCCCTGAACGCCTCGGGGTCGGGGCGCACCAGCACCTCCGCTGGCGATTCGGAAACGGGCCCGGCCGGGTGCTGGTGCTCGGTCACCACGACACGGTCTGGCCGCTCGGATCACTCGAAGCGCACCCGTTCTCGGTACTGGATGGCATCATTCGAGGGCCAGGCTGCTTCGATATGAAGACCGGCGTCGCGATGGCTTTCCACGCGGTGGCGGCTCTTGCGGAGACCGACGGCGTCACCGTGCTGATCACTGGCGATGAGGAACTCGGGTCGCCCAGCTCCCGCGCTCTGATCGAGGACGAGGCTCGTGGATGTGACGCCGTGTTCGTGCTTGAGGGGTCCGCCGACGGCGGAGCACTCAAGACCGCGCGCAAGGGTGTCTCGATCTACCAGCTGCACGCAATCGGGCTCGCAGCCCACGCGGGCCTTGAGCCGGAGGCAGGCATCAATGCCGCCGTGGAGCTCGCCCACCAGGTCATCGCCATTGCAGCTCTCGGTGATGACCGGCTCGGAACCTCGGTGACCCCGACGATGCTCGCGGCCGGCACCACGACGAACACTGTTCCCGCATTGGGGTCGATAGCCGTCGATGTGCGCATGTGGAACGCCTCCGAGCAGCAGCGGGTCGACGCGGACATCCGGGCGCTCGGCCCCGTCGTCGAAGGCTCCCGTATCGAGGTGTCCGGCGGTCCTAATCGCCCGCCCTTGGAAGAGACGGCGTCCGCCGGACTGTTTCACCGAGCCGTAGCGATCGCCGATGACCTGGGTCTCCCGGCGCCGCGCCCCGCGGCAGTCGGTGGCGCTTCGGACGGCAACTTCACGGCCGGGCTGGGCGTGCCGACCCTCGACGGACTCGGCGCGGTCGGGGGTGGAGCGCATGCCGATCACGAGCACGTCGTGGTCGGTGAGATCTGTGACCGCACCACGTTGCTCGCGGCGCTCATGGCAGATGTCCTCCGGGAATCCCATCCCTCAGGCACGGCGTTGGCGACGGAGGTCGCCCCGTGATTGAGACCGAGAACGCCGCCGCCGTTGCAGCCCGTGCTGCTGTCACAGCTGCGATAAACGCGGGGGTGACAGTGCGCGAGCTTACCGACCGGGGTGACCTGAACGCCGTCGTGTCGCTGTTCAGCGAGGTGTGGGGGCGCGCGAGTAATCCTCCCGTGACCATTGAGCTGCTCAGAGCGTTCGCGAAGGCCGGGAACTATATCGGCGGGGCATATGACGGTGGCGTGCTCCTCGGTGCATCCGTAGCGTTCTCGGCTGCTGAGCGCTCGGTGCTGCATAGCCATATCGCGGGTGTTTCCGGTGCTTCGCGTGGTCGCAGCGTGGGCTTTGCCCTCAAGCTGCACCAGCGTGCGTGGGCAATCACCCGCCGGTTTTCGGAAGTCGCCTGGACGTTCGATCCGCTCGTCAGCCGGAACGCCTACTTCAACATGGTCAAGCTCGCGGCAGAGCCGGTGGAGTACCTGCCGGACTTCTACGGCGACATGCGGGACGGCATCAACGGTGCTGATGCCTCTGATCGCCTGCTCGTGCGCTGGGTACTGGATGCCCCGCAGGTGATCGCGGCGATCTCCGGAAGAGCAGTACGCGGTGATGCCGGACTGGAGCGCCTCCACGGTGCAGTAGAGGTGCTCGGCGTGTCGTCGTCGGGCCACCCGGTCCCAGGTGAGGGCCACGGCCCGGTATCGCTTGTCGCGGTGCCTCCCGACATCCAGACCCTGCGGGCCACCGACCCGCCGCTCGCGACTCAGTGGCGCAGTGCCGTGCGTGACGCGCTCGGCGGACTCATGGCCGCCGGGCACCGGGTCAGTGACTTTGATCGCGCCGGTTGGTACATCCTCCGTCACCCCGACCCAGACATGACATCCCCCGAAAGGACTCCATTGTGAAAATCACTGGCGTGGAACTACGGCATATCGCCATGCCCCTGGTAGCGCCGTTCCGAACGTCGTTCGGCACTGCAACCTCGCGCGAAGCGCTGCTCCTTCGCGTAGTCACCGACGAAAGCGAGGGTTGGGGCGAGTGTGTCGCGATGGCCCAACCGTTGTACTCCTCCGAGTACGTCGACGGTGCCGCCGACGCGCTGAGGCGATTCCTCATCCCGATGATCCTGAACCAACCGGAGGTCGACGGCCCCGGCGTCGCCGAGGCGCTCGCTCCGGTTCAGGGCCACCGGATGGCCAAGGCGGCGCTGGAGATGGGGGTGCTCGATGCCGAACTACGAGCCGCCGGCCGGCCCTTCGCCCGGGAGCTGGGCGCCACCCGCGACCGGGTTCCGTGTGGTGTATCCGTGGGCATCATGGACTCCATCCCGGCCCTGCTCGACGCCGTGGAGGACTACCTCGGTCAGGGCTACCAGCGCATCAAGCTCAAGATTGAGCCGGGGTGGGACATCATGCCGGTGCAGGCGGTGCGTGAGCGGTTCGGCGACGTGATGCTCCAGGTCGACGCCAATACCGCGTACACGCTTGCGGACGCGCGCCATCTGGCCAAGCTGGACCCGTTCGATCTGCTGCTGATCGAACAGCCTTTCGACGAGCTTGACATCGTGGGTCACGCCGATCTCGCCCGGCTGATCTCCACCCCCGTATGCCTCGACGAGTCGATCACCTCAGCGCAGACGGCTGCCGCCGCGCTGCGTCTTGGGGCCTGCTCGATCATCAACATCAAGCCGGGACGGGTTGGCGGGTACCTTGAAGCCCGGAAGATTCACGACCTGTGCGTTGCAAACGGCGTGCCCGTCTGGTGTGGAGGGATGCTCGAAACCGGTCTTGGACGAGCAGCCAATATAGCGCTCGCGGCGCTTCCAGGTTTCGTTCTGCCCGGTGACATATCGGGATCCAACCGCTTCTACTCGACGGACATCACGGCCCCATTCATCCTTGATAACGGGTATCTGCGGGTACCCACCGGCCACGGGCTCGGGGTGGAGCCGATTGCTGACGAACTCAACGCGGTCACCGTGGCAACAGAGTGGGTGTCGGCCTAGACTTCCCGAATGACAATGCGACTTCATGCAAGCCTGGGTAGGGTGCTCGATGACTTGGGTGGGACGCTACTCATGCCCGCATACGGTGAGATTGACGCGGCGCGCGCAGTCGGTGGCGTCATCATCCACGACGCCTTCGATGAGACGTACCTTCCTCCCCGCGCGCTCGTGCTCGGTGTCGGAGTCGCTGACTCTCAGGAAATCATCAAGCTGCTCGGTGAACTGCGATCCGCAGACGCGGCCGGCCTGATCCTGCGTGCTCCTCTTCCCGCTGATGCGGCGGTCAGGGAGGCAGTGGTGCGATCTGGAGTTCCGCTCCTGACGCTTACCCGTGGCGCTTCCTGGGATCAGCTGGCGGCAATGCTCAGATCGATACTCGCGGAGGGCGACGTCGGCGCGTCGAACCATGAGTCGGTCGGAGGGATTCCAGCGGGAGACCTGTTCGCGCTGGCGAACGCCATCGCGGCGCTTGTCAACGCACCGATCACGATTGAGGATCGGAATTCTCAGGTGGTGGCGTTCTCGGGGGGTCAGCATGAAACGGACCAGGGCAGAATCGAGACAGTCCTTGGGCGGCAGGTTCCTGAGCGGTACATGAAGGTCCTTACCGAGCGTGGAGTATTTCGCGACCTCTACAACAGCACTTCGCCGGTGCGAGTCGATTCTGTCCCCACGGAAGATGGGAGCCCATCGATACCGCGAACCGCTGTCGCCGTCCGTGCGGGCGATGAAATTCTGGGCTCGATCTGGGCGGCGACGCCACAGCAGATGAACGCCGAGCACCTTGAGAGCCTTCAGGACGCCGCTAAGGTGGTCGCCCTCCACTTGCTCCGTTTGCGCGCTGGTGCTGATGTGGAGCGAAAGATAAAGGTCGACTTGGTCAGCACCGCACTCGAGGGCGGGTCAAATGCACGAGAAGCCCTCCACCGTCTCGGGTTGGCGGACGAGCCGGTATTGGTGCTGGCGCTTTCCCTCAAGGACGATGACGGAACGGCCACCCCCCAGATCTCGGCCGCGCTGACCGGCGAGAGCCAACGGCTCAGCAATGCGTTCGCCATGCACCTCAGCGCCGCACTTCCAAGCGCATCTTCAGCGTTACTCGGCCGGGTCTGTTACGGACTCCTCCCCGCCCCCGGGACGGCCAATGAAAGCGAGCGGCGGGCCGAACGCATCGCGGCCAATTTCCTCGAACGGCTCGGCGGCCGCTTCAATGCTGCAATCGGGATCGGCGCGGTGGTCGAGGTCTCCCACATCAGCCACGCAAGGATGTCCGCTGATCGTGCCCTCCGGGTAGCGAGCCACGGGCGAACCGGAACGAATGTCGCCCGGATTGCAGACGTTCAGATGGACGCGCTCATCCTTGAATTACGCGACCTTCTCACCGCACGGGGGGACCGACCGAGTGGCCCTCTCGCTCGACTGATCGGGCACGAGGGCGGCCAGGACGGAGTTCTCCTGCGTACCCTCCACTCCTGGCTTGACGCGTTTGGGGATGTCGCGACCGCAGCGGCTTCAATGTCGGTGCATCCAAACACATTCCGATATCGGCTCAAGAGAGCAGTCGACTTGAGCGGAATCGACCTTACCGATGGCAACGCTCGTTTCCTCGCCATGCTGGAGCTGCGAGTTCTGCTCCGCGATGAGGGGCACACCTCGCCGGCGCCGCGCCGGTAACGAAAACCCGGTTGTGGCTCCTGATCATCGTCTGCTGCTGGTCATCGGGTGTTGCGGGACAGTGCTGCTTGCATGGTTTGGAGCCTCGTGGATCGGTAGGGGCGGGTACGAAAGAGGAATGACACTCTTCGCGTCAGGCTCATGGGCCCTGTTGCTTCCGGTTTGTCTGCTTCCCACGAGTCGAACAATTCACGTGCGCCTGTCAGCTCTGGGTCATGGCGTAGAGCAAACACGTCAGCGCGCATCTTCCCTTCCCGACTCATCGCGCACGCCATAAGCAACCAAACACCCAGGGTGACCAAGCCGATCACCAAGGTGGCGACCCCACCAAACGAGCTGGCGTTGAAGTAGCCCGCGAGGACAGCCGCTAAAAAGCCCCCCAACATCAGCACTCCCGCGAGGGAGAAAACCGCTACGAGCACGCGGGTTCTTCTCGCGGACCACGCCGCGTCCGCGAGATGCCCGAGCTCGTGCGCGAGCAGGAAGGTCCGTCCCTCGAGGGACAGCTCACGTATGGCGCGCTCAGTGACTTCGATCGTGGGCACGCCTTTGGGCGTGGTGAAGTGGGCGTCGGCCCGCAAGGCGCCTGGCTCCACGGACTGGACAATGCTGACTTCTGGGACCTGCAGGCCCTCCTCACCACTGATACGCGCCACCTGGATGCGAGCGGCTTCTTGGAGCTCGTCGTATTCGTCGATGACGTACCGATCACGAGACATATCTATCTAGGTCCTAACCGGTTCAGTGCCCGATACAGAGGGGTCCGTCGATGTTGAAGCGTCGGACCACTTCGATCTTGGGTACGTCCTTGGACATGGGGATGGTGCGTCATGCGAAAGCCATTCGGGTTGGAGGGTTGGTTCGAGGGTGGGTTGGTGGGTTAGAGGCTGCGGCGTTTCAGGTCGAAGGACGCCATAATGTTCAGCTGAATCTCCGCGAACGGGTCTGCGGCAGATGTGAAGGTCACCCGCTCGGCAATAAACTCGACCGATACGCCTTTGTCCATCAGTTCCCCCCGAGCCAGGACGGATGGCTTGTGGTGCGCATGTCGAATACAATCCGTTGATCGCCGATGAAAGAAGGGCCTGTCACCTACGGTTGACAGGCCCTTTTTTTCGCTTTTGCTCGTCACTTCCTGATTGTGTTGACCCGCCCGGAGGACTCGACGAGGACTCCCAGAGCTGCACGATCGCCGGATACCGCTGGGCTGCGGATCCGGTGAACCGGTCCTTCGCCGCAGCCCCGCGTGGAGCCGCATGGGCCGGGCTGAGGGCGCTGACGATCCCGCCGCGGTGCCCCCGGCCGGCGCAGCGGAACGGGTTGCGGATCGGGTGCACAACGCACTGCCGCAGGCCGGAGCTCCACACCCGTTCTTCTTACAGCCCGGTCACTCACCTCATGGCCCGTCGCAACGGGCTGCCTGCTGGCAGTAGACGGGCTGCGGGTGCTGTGGTTGGTGTCGGGTCAGGGTGTGCTGAGGGCTTCGTCGAGGGCGTCGATGGATAAACGGGCGAAATCGAAGAATTCTTCCGGGGGGCCGTCGAGGCCGTCGAGGGGGCCGTCGTAGATGGCGGGCGGCAGTGCTGTGAGGGTGATGGTGACGGCGGTGCCGTCCTCTGCGACTGTGTTGATCGTCTGGTAGCCGGGGATGTAGCCGTTGTGGCCCCAGGTTGTGCCAGCGCCCAGTTCGCTGCTTTCGAGGCCCAGCCCGTACGTGTTTCCGGGGATGATTTTGTCGCCGGTGGGGATGCCGGTGAGCATCTGGTCGAGTTCGGCCGGTTCCAGGAGTTCGCCGTCGAGGACGGCTTTCATGAACGTGTTGAGCTCAGCCGGTGTGGATACCATGGCTCCGGATGCCCAGGCCGTGGAGGAATCGTACTCGGTGACGTCGCGCAGTTCCCCCTTGGCGTCGGTGTGGTAGCCCAGGGGATGCTCACCGCGCAGCCCGGTCTCACCCGGTTCTGGCAGGTAGGTGTGTTTCAGGTCCAGGGGTGTGACGATCCGATCGTGGATCTGTTCGGCCAGGGGCCGTTGGGTGACGCGTTCGATGATCAGGCCCAGGACGATGTAGTTGGTGTTGGTGTATTGATGGCGTTCCCCTGCGGGGAAGATCGCGGGCTGTCCGAGCGCCAGGTCGAGCACGTCCCGGGGTGAGCGGTAGATGTCCCGGTCGGCGGACGCTTCATTGACGATGACTTCTGTGGTGTACTCGGGCAGGCCGCTGGTGTGTTGGAGCAGCTGCCGGACGGTGATGGCCTTCGGGTCGATTCCCTCTCCCTTGATGAGGCCGGGGAGGTAGGTGTCGACGCTACGGTCCAGCTCCAAGAGTCCTTCTTCCACCAGCTGCAGGGCCACCACCGCGGAGAATGGCTTGCTGGCGCTTCCAATACGCACTTCACCGTCAGCGGGGATCGGTGTATCGGCGGCGAGGTCGGCGGTGCCGGCGGTGGCGGTTTCAGCGGTGCCGTCCGGGGAGGTGCGGGTGATGATCGCGCCCGGGTAGCCTTTCTCGACGAGTCGTTCAGCGATGCCGGTCAGCACCTTCGGTGCGTCCTTGGGGGCGTCCTTGGGTGCGGCCGAGGAGGTGCAGGCGGTGAACGCGAGCGAGGCGGCCAGTGCGGTGGTGATGACCGCGAATTTGGGGGTGTATTTCATGTCAGTGCTCCGATTCGGTGTGGCGGGTTGTTGGTGATGCTGCGTGCTTCCGGCGCCGGTGCGCCCGGACAAGGAATACTGCGCAGACAATGGCGATGGCTGCGGCGGGGCCCGAGAGCAGCGGCATGGCAACCATGTTCGTGGTCAGAATGCTGGCGGCCAGTGCTGTGATGAGTACTGCCCAGAGCACGATGGTGCGGCCGGGTTCATGTTTTTGGACATGGGGGTGGTGGGTCATGTGAAAACCATTCAGGTTGGAGGGTTCGTTGGTGGGTTAGAGGCTGCGGCCTTACCCCGGGCGGAGCGTCGAGAAGCGGATCGGCCAGATCCTTGGCAGCGGTGTGATTCCGGGGAACGGGATGAAGGGGTCCCGGCTGCCGTCAGTTCGGATCAGGCGGCGACCTGAGGGACAACAGGTCCGTCCTCTGGACCGACGTTCCGAGCCGGGCTGATACTTTCCGGCTCATTCGTTTGCTCCGAGGGCCCGGATGGCCGGAACTTTCATGGCTGCTCGTGTCGCCAGAAGGGCGGTGATGGTGGTGAGCGTGGCAACGAGCAGGGTGATGGCGCCCAGGAGCGTCCAGGGGATCGCGATGACCGGCGCGCCGTAGAGGCGGTAGGTCGATGCCCACAGTCCCACGAGGGAGAGCACGGCAGCGACGGCGCCGAGGATGAGGCCGATGGTAGTGACGGCCAGGGCTTCGATGACGGTGCTGTGCTGGATCTGGCGCCTGGTGAGGCCACTGAGCCGCAGAGTCGCCAGTTCGCTGCGGCGTTGACTGATGGAGATGGCGAGCGTGCTCAGAACGCTGATGAGGGCGTAGAGGCTGCCGAGCCCGACTATCATGACCATCACGGCACGGTTTCCCGCGGCGTTGGCTCTGTTCTGTTCTTCCGTGAACTCCGCCGGTGTCTGCACCGTGGACGCGCCTGCGGCGGTGAGTGCGGATTCGACCACGGCCGTCTCGACGCCGGGAGCGAGCTGGACCAGGACGGTGGTGGGCCCCTGGAGCAGGTCGGCGGGCAGCAGTGAGCGGTCGATGTAGTAGCCGTCGGTTCCGGTAGGGGTTGCGGACATCCTGGCGGCCTCGCTCAGGACAAGGGTCCGGCCGTCAATGTCGACGGTGATCTGGTCGTATGCGCCATCGATGGTCGATTCCAGGCCGGGACCGAAAATGAGGGTGTCGGGGCCGAAGTCGGCCACACGACCGCTGTCCGGCTGTTGCAGGTGGGTGGCGTTGAACGCGTCGGGATCGACGGCGACGACGGTTCCGGGGCCGGTGGTGGTGGCGCCGCCCGTGGTGAGCTGCACGGACAGTGGCACGACCGTCTCGGGTGAGGCGAGGGAGATTCCGTTGATGTTCTCCAGTGCGCTCAGGTCGATGTTCTCGCCGGTAGCGATCAGGTCGGCGTCGAAGATCAGCGTGGCGGCGCCGGATTCGGTTTGGGTGTTCACAATTCCTTGGAGGCCCATGACGAGACTGACGAGCACAATCATCGGCGCCGCGCCTGAGGCGGTGCGGCGCACAGCGTCGCGCAGGTTCGCCACTGCCAGGCCCGCGACCGGTGAACGGCGCGACCAGGGTGTGAGCGCCAGAGCCGCGGCGGGCACGAGCAGGGGTGAGAGCCGGCTCATCGCGACCGAGCCGGTCATGATGATGCCAAGGCCGAGCAGCAGTGGGACGAGCAATCCGCCGGCCGTCGCGGAGAAGTAGGCCTGGAGGGCGGTCAGCGCCAAGGCAGTGATAGCCACGATCCATCGACCAAGGGTCATGACGCGCCGTTCACCGCTGCTGCGGCGCAGCGCATCCAGGGAACTGACTTTGGTGGCGCTCTTGGCTGCACCCCGGGCGCCGGCGAGGCAGACCGTGAGGGCGGCGATCAGGTCGACCACCAGGACCACGGGTTCGATGGGGGTGGCGAGGTCTTCGGGGAAGAAGCCGAGCCGCGACAGAACGGTTCGCTGCACGGTGGTCAGTACTGTTCCGAGCAGGGCCCCGGCCGCCGCGCCAAGCAGCGCGGCGAGGAAGGCTTCACCGAGCAGGAGCCTGCGGATCTGGCGCCTGGTCACGCCGCCAAGTCTGAGGATGGCGAGATCACCCCGGCGCTGGTCAACGGCAAAACCGAAGGTCGAGCCGACAACGAAGATGGTGAGGAAAATGCCGATCATCAACGCTATCCCGGTCAGCTCGCTGCCATCGGCGGCGGCCAGGCGGAATGCTTCTGCTTGTTCGGGGGTCAAGCTCGTGGGTGCGTCGGCGTTCTCGACGCCGAGGATGATCGTCAGGCCGGCATGGACGATAGCGACCCCGGCGGTCACGGCCAGGAGGGTGCCGACGAAGAGCTGCCAGCGGTCGGCAAAGGTGCGCAGGGCCAGGCGGATCATCCCTGCGCTCCCGTACCGGCCAGTGTCTCGAGCTCGGCGAGGGTGGCGGCGATCTGGTTCGCGTCGGCGCCGTTCAGAGTTGTGACGAGGCGTCCATCGCGCAGGAACGCCACGTGGTCGGCGCGGGCGGCGGCCGACGGATCATGGGTGACCATCAGGATTGTCTGGGCCTGCTCATCGACCAGGGCGCGAAGGAGATCCAGCACCGTGGCGGCGGAGGCACTATCCAGGGCTCCGGTGGGCTCGTCGGCGAACAGGATGCTCGGCCGGGTGGCCAGGGCGCGGGCGATGGCGACGCGTTGTTGCTGCCCGCCGGAGAGTTCGCGTGGCTTATGGCCGGTGTGCTTGCCCAGGCCCACGGAGTTGAGGGCTTCGGCCGCGGCCCTGTTGGCGTCACGGCGTCCGGCCAGACGCAGCGGCATGGCGACGTTCTGCGCTGCGCTGAGGGCCGCGACGAGGTTGAACTGCTGGAAGATGAATCCGATCTCGGTGCGCCGCATCCGGGTCAGCACGTCATCGCTGAGGCTCGCGATATCGTCGCCGTTGAGGAGGATCTGTCCTGAGTCAGGGGTGTCCAGCCCGGCAGCAGTATTCAGGAGGGTGGATTTGCCTGACCCCGATGGCCCCATAATCGCCGTCCAGGAACCACGACGAAGCCCGATCGTGACCCGGTCGAGCGCCGTGAGGGTGGATTTGCCTGACTGGTAGGTGCGTGTCACATCGTTGAGCTGCAGCACGGTGCTGTGCGGGGCGGTTGTGGTCATGTATCCAGTACACCGGAGGACACCCGGGCCGCGCAGTGGGGCCAAACCGTCGATTCAGGGTATGGCTGGCCCTACGTTCTTTGGGCCGGTTCGCCTCTAGAATGGTCAGGTGATCACTGCGGAGTCAAAACATCAGGCTCTGCCGGTCATCAGGCGCTGGAGAGCGGTGCTCTACTCTGCGGCCGTCTGCATCCGGGCCCTGGTGGTCATTTCCGTTGTCGTGCTGCTGGGCACACCGGTCGGGATCGCGCTCAGCGGTCCTGTGCGCGGCACCGATACCTCTGCGGGCCTGATTACCGCGGGTCTGGCGCTGCTAGGTGTGGGACTCCCGCTTATCTCGGTCGTTCTTGCCCGGGCCGACTGGAGCGGAGCGACCGCTCTGCTCGACCAATCCGCTGGGGGGCCTCCGGGTGTCCGGCTCCGTGAGCCGCGGACCCTCATCCGCCCGTTGGCCTACACCGTGATGATGCTCACGATCGGCGGGGCCATCGCGGTCTTCGCTGCGCTGGTCGTCCTGGTATCCCTTGTCGCCCTGATCAGCCCGCTGCTGACGGCAATGGGAGACCGGGTGCCGATCGTGATTGGGCCGTTCACGGTGAGCAACGTACCCCAGTCGGTGGTGGCATCGGTCATCGGAGTCGGTGTTCTCACCGCGCTCGTTGTCACCTCACCGGCTTTCTCCAGGGTTCATGCCTTGCTGGTCCTCCAGGTGTTGACCCGGCCGGAGCAGCGCCTCCAGCATGACCTGACGATGACCGCGCGGTCGCGGGCGCGCCTGGTGCGAGCCTTCGACATCGAACGCCGCCGTATCGAGCGGGATCTGCACGATGGCGTGCAGCCGCAGCTGTTGTCGGTCAGCATGACGCTCGGGCTCGCCCTGGCCGCCATGCCCGATGATGCCCCTGGCCGCTCTGACGTGGTCCGCGCCCAGGACCAGGCCAAGCAGACCCTGGGTGCCTTGCGCAGCTTCGTCCGTAACATCCATCCCCAGGTCCTCATGGATCATGGCCTCGGCGCAGCGATCCGCGAACTGGCCGACACACTTACCCTTCCCATCGCTGTCGAGGACCGGCTGACCGGCCGCTTGCCCACGGAGATCGAGACCAACCTGTACTTTTGCGTCGCCGAACTCCTCACCAACGTCGTCAAGCATTCCAACGCCGGGCAGGCTCAGGTTCTGCTTCAGCGGCCCGCGCCCGGACTCGTGGAGGTCCGGGTCCGAGACGATGGTGGCGGTGGAGCAGGCACTGCCCATCGGGACAACGGCGGACTCGACGGCATCTCCGACCGCATCGCCGCCCTGGGTGGAGACCTGGAGATCGACTCGCCTCTGGGTGGACCGACGGCCATCACGATCACTATCACCGTCGCCGCAGTTGGGAAGGGCCACCCGGATGACTGATTCCGCTACCACCGGCCCGGCCGCGTTGGAACCGGTGCGGGTGGTCATCGCTGAGGACAACGCGTTATTGCGCGAGGGTCTGCAGGTGCTGCTCGAACGTAACGGGTTCGTCGTCGCCGCCGCGGTGGATACAGGCGAGAAGTTGATCGCCGCTGGACGCGACGTCGGGCCGGACCTCGTGGTCACCGATGTGCGCATGCCGCCGACGTTCCGCTCTGAGGGGCTCGTCGCGGCGGTGCGCCTGCGTGAAGAGAACCCTTCCCTTCCGGTGGTGGTCCTGAGTCAGTATGTCGAGCAGAGTTACGTCGCCGATCTGCTCGACAGCGCCGGTGGAGCCGGAATCGGTTACCTGCTCAAGGACAGGGTCAGCGACGTCGCGGACTTCGCGGACACGCTGCGCCGCGTTCATGCCGGCGGTACGGCGGTTGACCCGGCGGTTATCAGTCAGATGATCAGGCGGCACCGCGATCCGTTGGCCGGGCTTACTCCCCGTGAGCGGGAGGTGCTGGCCGTCATGGCCGAGGGCCACTCCAACGGTGCTATCGCGCGGCGTCTGTTCGTTTCTGAGGCAGCGGTCGTCAAGCATATTGGTAACGTCATGATGAAGCTTGACTTGCCGCCCAACGACGATCAGAACCGCCGGGTTGCGGCTGTGTTGACGTACCTGCGCAATCAGGAGAGCTGAGCCGGTTCAGCGCTTCAGGCAATGGCATTCGCGCTTCAGGCGGCGGGCGTGTCCGTGACCCGCAGCATGACGCCCCCCGTGCGGTCAGGAGGGCCGCGAAAAGGAGCAACGCGGTGGTATCGACAGCCGTATGGAGCAGTGGGGCGGGCCGGTTGATGGCATGGCGACCTGGTCAGCGGCCGGGGCGGGGTCGTCGAACAGCTCCCGGGTAAATCTCCACATGCGCCCTCCGAGAGCGTGCATCATGTGGTGGGTGAGGTCGGCCGAGAAGCCGCATCATCTTCCAAAAACGCGGAATTCGTGAAGGCGGTGACCGGCGGCCCCACAGCCAAAGCCTTCAATACGAACTTCGCCTCCCTCTTCCACGAACTTTCCGATGCGCGCACTAGGTCAGTTGCAGTGACAAGCGCCCCGGTCGCTGCATGTGCAGTCGTCCCTTCCTGGATTGAGGACTTCGTGAACGCGGTACCCACCGAGTTCGTCAAGGGCTGACCGTTCTCGTCCCCTCCGCCTGCCGAAACCTCGTCCGACTAATGTCCAGCGCTCCTCTGAACACAGTCCGTTGATCGCCGATAGAAGAAGGGCCTGTCACCTATGGTTGACAGGCCCTTCTTCTTGCCTTCGCTCGTCACTTCCTCGGTCTGAGGGCGTTGACGATCCCGCCGCGGTGCCCTCGGCCGGCGTACCGGAACGGGCTGCGGATCAGGTACACAACGCACTGCTGCAGGCCGGAGCTTCACACACGGTTCTTCCTACAGCCCGGTCACTCACCTCATGGCCCGTCGCAACGAGCAGCCTGCTGGCATGAGACGGGCTGCGGGTGCTGCGGGTGCTGTGGGTGTCGGGTCAGGGTGTGCTGAGGGCTTCTTCGAGGGCGTCGGTGGTTAAGCTGTAGAGAGCGATGAGTTCCTCCTGGGGGCCTTCGAAGATTTCTTCCTGGGGGCCGTCGTAGATGGCGTATGGCAGTGCTGTGACGGTGATGGTGACGGCGGTGCCGTCCTCTGCGACTGCGTTGCGGGTCTGGTAGCCGGGGATGTCGCCGTTGTGGCCCCAGGCTGTGCCGGCGCTTAGTTCGCTGCTTTCGATGCCCAGCCCGTACGTGGCTCCGGGGAAATTTTCCTCGTCGCCGGTGGGGATGCCGGTGAGCATCTGGTCGAGTTCGGCCGGTTCCAGGAGTTCGCCGTCGAGGACGGCTTTCATGAAGGTGTTGAGCTCAGCCGGTGTGGATACCATGGCTCCTGCCCCCGCGGCCCAGGAAGTGTCGTACTCGGTGAGGTCGCGTAGTTCGCCGTCGGTGTCGATGTGGTAGCCATGAGGGTGCTCTCCCTGTATCCCTTTGTCGCCCGGTTCTGGCAGGTAGGTGTGTTTCAGGTTCAGGGGTGTGACGATTCGATCGTGGATCTGTTCGGCCAGGGGCCGTTGGGTGATGCGTTCGATGATCAGGCCCAGAGCGATGTAGTTGGTGTTGGTGTATTGATGCCGTTCCCCTGCGGGGAAGTCCGCGGGCCGTTCGAGAGCCAGGTCGAGCACGTCCCGGGTTGAGCGGTAGACGTCGCGCTGGCCGAACGTGTCTTTGGCGACAAGGTCGGTGAACTCGGGCAGGCCGCTGGTGTGTTGGAGCAGCTGCCGGACGGTGATAGCCTTCGGGTCGATTCCCTCTCCCTTGATGAGGCCGGGGAGGTAGGTGTCGACGCTTCGGTCCAGCTCGAGGAGTCCTTCTTCCACCAGCTGCAGGGCCACCACCGCGGTGAATGTCTTGCTGGCGCTTCCAATACGCACTTCGGCATCAGCGGGGATCGGTGCGTCGGTGGCGAGGTCGGCGGTGCCGGCGGTGGCGGTTTCAGCGGTGCCGTCCGGGGAGGTGCGGGTGATGATCGCGCCCGGGTATCCTTCCTCGACGAGTCGTTCCGCGATGCTGGTCAGAACCTTCGGTGCTTCCTCGGGAGCGTCCTTGGGTGCGGCCGAGGAGGCGCAGGCGGTGAACGCGAGCGAGGCGGCCAGTGCGGTGGTGATGACCGCGAATTTGGGGGTGTGTTTCATGTCAGTGCTCCGATTCGATGTGGCGGGTTGTTGGTGATGCTGCGCGCCTCCGGCGCCGGTGCGCCCGGACAAGGAATACCGCGCAGACAATGGCAATGACTCCGAAGGGGACCGAGAGCGCCGGGATGAAAACCAGTGTTGAGAGGAGCACATTTGCGGCCAGTGCTGCGATAAGTACTGCCCAGAGCACGATGGTGAGGCCGGGTTCATGTTTTTGGACATGGGTGTGGTGAGTCATGCGAAAACCATTCCGGTTGGAGGGGTGGTTGGAGGGCTGGTTGGTTGGGGGATGAAACCGAAGGCCCCCGGCCGGTGGGCCAGGGGCTTTCGTTACGATCGGGCCCGGCCTCGGGTGCCTGCCATCGCCGGGAGGACCATCCCAGTGGTGGCGATGAGCACGACTGCCCCGGCCAGTGCTGCGTATACCGGCCAGTCGATGCCCACGGAGAAGACCCCGAGCATGCTGTAGGCCATGCCTCCGAGTGCTGGAATCACCGCAAGGGTGCCGATCACCAGGGCTGTTGCCATGACGAACACCGATTCGATGAGGATCATCGCGCTCATCTGGGTGCGGGTCGTGCCAATACGTTGCAGCAGGGCGAACTCCGGTTTACGGGAGCTGGTGAGCATGACAAGGGTGTTTGCCGCGGCAGTGGCGATGAAGAAGATGAGCACGAAGAGCAGGATCGCCCCGAATTGCTGCTGGCCTGCCGCACCCTTCTTGGTCTCCTGCACGTAGTCATCGACAGAGACCGTCTGCAATCCGAGGGAGCTCAGATCCGCCGAGCCCAGCGCGAACAACTGGTCAGCGGCTGCCGGCCTGTTAGACGCCGGCAGCGAGGACTCGTCGAGGATGTAGTCGCCGAATCCGAGGCCTCGGTCATAAACGGCCACGATCGTCCGGGAGATCGCGGTGCCTTCATCAAAGCGCAGCTCCACGATGTCGCCGACACCTTTGCCGGCGCCGAAGACGCCATCGGCGCTGACGGCGATCGTGTCGGGGCCGGTGAGATCATCCAGCGAGCCGGCCGTCACATCGACATCCATCAGTCCGGACGTGCTGCCGGCCACCGCGCGCAGGCCGGTCGGCTCCCAGGAGAAATCTCCAAATTCGTCGTCAAGGTCGAACTTCACCTCCGCGGGAACCATCGAGCTGGCAACCACCGCGTCGATGCCCGGAGTGGAGGCGACGGCGGCTGCCTGCTCGGCTGTCACGCCGTCGGGGGAGGTGATGATGAGATCCGATTCCAGACCGGCACGCAACTGCATGCCGGTGGCTTCCACCGTTGTGTGGTTCGCCCCTGTCTGCACTGTGCCCAGCGCCAGGAGCAGGGCAAGCGGGATGATCGCTGCCGTGAGCCGGCGCGAGAAGCCGCGGGAATTCACCAGCGCGAGCATGGCTGCGGCGTTACGCGACGAGCGTGTGGCGCGCGCTGCCCGCCGGGCGATGGCGCCGACGATGACCGGACCGGCCAGCGCGGCGGCGCTCAGGAGCAGGAATGCCGAGGTGGCTCCGGCTGCGCTGCCCGCCGTGCCCGAGACGACGAACGGTGTGCCGGCAATGACGATGCCGACCGCCAGAAGCACGATGGCCGTGATCCGCCGAGCCGGGGAAATCCCGGATGACTCAGCCGAACCACCGCGAACGGCCTCGGTCGGGCTGACCTTGGTGATCTTGCGGGTCGCGAGCACGCCGGCGAGCAGCGCGGTCGGGAACAGCAGGACCAGCGCGCCGATCACCGGAAGCGGGGAGATCACCAGATCGAACCCGGCAGGCACGATGCCCCCGGAGACCAGTGCCGGCATGAGCAGTTGCCCGGCAAACAGTCCAGGGATGGCCCCGAGCGGGGCCGCGAGGGCGAACACGATGACGATCTCGGCTGTCACCATCGAGCGCACCTGCCGCGGGGTTGCTCCGACGGCGCGGAGCAGGGCGAATTGAGTGTTCCGCTGCCGCAAGGCCGAGGCAAAGGTGGAGGCGACAACAAGTTCAACAACGAGGACCGCCGTGCCGGCGAAGGAGGCGGCCGCGGCCACAAGCAACGGCTCATCACCGCGCAGGCCGCTTTCCATGAGCACACCATTAGCGGTCAGCAGCGCGGCGGCCGAGACCACAATCAGGAAACTGCCAACCAGGCTTGCGCGGTAGGCGCGGACCGCTGAGCGGGCGAAAGACCACATGGCTATCGTCCCAACTCGACGAGGCGGGCCGCGATCTGAGCCGAGGTCGGTGCTGTCAGCCTGCCGGCGAGTTGTCCGTCTGCCAGGAACAGCACTTCATCGGCGGTGGCGGCCACGTGCGGGTCGTGGGTGACCAGAACCAGCGTCTGCGTGAACCGCTTGGCGGCACCGCGCAGCACTTCGAGCACCTGATCTCCCGTGCGGCGGTCCAGGGCACCGGTCGGCTCATCGGCGAAGACGACGGTGGGCCGGGTAATGAGCGCGCGCGCGATGGCCACCCGCTGTGCCTGGCCTCCGGATAACTCACTCGGCAACCGCTCGGTCATACCGGTCAGCCCGACGGAATCGACGAGGGTCTGCTGCCACTGCTCATCGGGACGCCGGCCATCGAGTAGCATCGGCAGCTGGATATTCTCCCCGACCGTCAAGTGGCCAATGAGGTTATACGACTGGAACACGAAACCGACATGGCGCCGGCGGAAACGAGTGACGGCGTCCAGGGAGAGCCCGGTGATGTCGGTCTCGCCGATGAACACCCGGCCGCTGGTTGGCGTATCCAGGCCCGCGGCAAGATTTAGGAACGTCGACTTGCCCGACCCGGACGGGCCCATAATCGCCATGAACGCACCCGGGGCGATATCAAGGGAGAACTCCTGAAGGGCAGTGATCTCCTCCGGGCCGTTCGGAAAAGTCTTACGAAGTTGAAGGAGACGCACGGCGGTATCGACCGACGGCGGGCTTACAAACGTACTCGGGGTCATGAAACGAGCTTTCTATTGGGAGAGTGAAACGGGCTGCGGGTGCTGTGGGTGTTGTGGTGGGGGTCGGGTCAGGGTGTGCTGAGGGCTTCGTCGAGGGCCTCGATGGGCAAACGGGCGAAATCGAAGAATTCTTCCGGGGGGCCGTCGAGGCCGTCGAGGGGGCCGTCGTAGATGGCGGGCGGCAGTGCGGTGGTGGTGATGGTGACCGCGGTGCCGTCCTCTGCGACTGCGTTGGTCGTCTGGTAGCCGGGAATGGAGCCGCCGTGGCCCCAGGTTGTGCCGGCGCTTAGTTCGCTGCTTTCGAGGCCCAGCCCGTACGTGGCTCCGGGGAAATTTTCCTCGTCGCCGGTGGGGATGCCGGTGAGCATCTGGTCGAGTTCGGCCGGTTCCAGGAGTTCGCCGTCGAGGACGGCTTTCATGAACGTGTTGAGCTCAGCCGGTGTGGATACCATGGCTCCGGATGCCCAGGCCGTGGAGGAATCGTACTCGGTGACGTCGCGCAGTTCCCCCTTGGCGTCGGTGTGGTAGCCCAGGGGATGCTCACCGCGCAGCCCGGTCTCACCCGGTTCTGGCAGGTAGGTGTGTTTCAGGTCCAGGGGTGTGACGATCCGATCGTGGATCTGTTCGGCCAGGGGCCGTTGGGTGACGCGTTCGATGATCAGGCCCAGGACGATGTAGTTGGTGTTGGTGTATTGATGGCGTTCCCCTGCGGGGAAGATCGCGGGCTGTCCGAGCGCCAGGTCGAGCACGTCCCGGGGTGAGCGGTAGATGTCCCGGTCGGCGGACGCTTCATTGACGATGACTTCTGTGGTGTACTCGGGCAGGCCGCTGGTGTGTTGGAGCAGCTGCCGGACGGTGATGGCCTTCGGGTCGATTCCCTCTCCCTTGATGAGGCCGGGGAGGTAGGTGTCGACGCTACGGTCCAGCTCCAAGAGTCCTTCTTCCACCAGCTGCAGGGCCACCACCGCGGAGAATGGCTTGCTGGCGCTTCCAATACGCACTTCACCGTCAGCGGGGATCGGTGTATCGGCGGCGAGGTCGGCGGTGCCGGCGGTGGCGGTTTCAGCGGTGCCGTCCGGGGAGGTGCGGGTGATGATCGCGCCCGGGTAGCCTTTCTCGACGAGTCGTTCAGCGATGCCGGTCAGCACCTTCGGTGCGTCCTTGGGGGCGTCCTTGGGTGCGGCCGAGGAGGTGCAGGCGGTGAACGCGAGCGAGGCGGCCAGTGCGGTGGTGATGACCGCGAATTTGGGGGTGTATTTCATGTCAGTGCTCCGATTCGGTGTGGCGGGTTGTTGGTGATGCTGCGTGCTTCCGGCGCCGGTGCGCCCGGACAAGGAATACTGCGCAGACAATGGCGATGGCTGCGGCGGGGCCCGAGAGCAGCGGCATGGCAACCATGTTCGTGGTCAGAATGCTGGCGGCCAGTGCTGTGATGAGTACTGCCCAGAGCACGATGGTGCGGCCGGGTTCATGTTTTTGGACATGGGGGTGGTGGGTCATGTGCAAACCATTCAGGTTGGAGGGCTAGGTGGTTGGTGGGTAGGGGGTTGGTGGGTTAGAGGCTGCGGCGTTTGAGGGTGAGGGCGGCGCCGGTCAGCAGGAGCCCGGTCAGGACGGTGAGGGCTCCGAGAGCGGCCGCGCCGGTGAGGGCGTTGGGTGCGCTGATCAGGGCGTGGGCCAAGGTGTTAGGCATCAGCTGGGCCCAGATCGGCAGGGTGCCGGTGGCGAGCTGGATGATTCCCAGGAGAATTGGTTCCAGGACCAGGACGGCGAGCATGACCAGGACCGCGGTGAGCTGGTTCCGCAGCAGCAGACCGACGGCCAGTCCGATCAGGCTCAGGAACGTGATGGCCAGGACGCCGCGGCCCAGGGAGCCCAAAATCTCGGGCAGGGTTGCGCTCAGGGCGCTGCCGTCAAGGACCAGCGCCAGGAGCAGGGCGGTGAAGGACAGGGCGGCGAGGATCAGTCCTGTTGCGGCACCGATCAGCGCGGTGGCCCCGGTTTTGGCCAGGACGATGCGCTCACGGCGCGGTTGGGCCAGTGCCGTACCGACCATGCCGCCGAAGCGGAAATCGCTGATCCCGGCCAGGACGCCGAGGAGGATGACGGCGATGAGGACGACCCCGAGGGAACCGCTGCCTCCGAGGGGGTTCAGGGCTGTCAGCTGCTCGGAGGCCAGCGTCATATCGATGACTGGCAGTTCG
>NZ_WIAE01000023.1:0-30081 GCF_009828605.1 Arthrobacter zhaoguopingii
GCTGGGCGGGGCAGTGCCCGCCCAGCGGACCCGGTCAGCAGGAACCCGGTCAGCGTGCGGCGGTCGGGCGCAGAGACCACCAGCCGAGCCCGGCGGCCAGCACCATGAGCACGGCCCCGATCCCGGAGGTGAGGATCACTCCGCTGTCGAAGGCGGAGAAGGCCGACTCGAGCAGCGCGGCGGCGTTCGCCGCCGGCAGCTGGGCCGCGGTGTTGACCGCCCCGCCCAGGGTTTCGGTGGCCTCGGCCATCTGCCCGGCGCTCAGCCCGGCAGGCAGGCTCAGGTGGGCCTGGTAGGAGGCGAGCAGGATGCTGCCGAGCACCGCGGTGCCGAACACCGATCCGACCTCGTAGGCGGTCTCCGAGACCGCCGAGGCCGCTCCGGCCTTCGCCGGCGGGACGGTGGAAAGGATCAGGTCGTTGGAGACGGTCTCCGAGGCCCCGACGCCGATGCCCAGCAGGATGAACGCGAACAGCAGTGCCATGGCGGACTCGCCCGTGAAGGCGACGAAGGCATACGCGGCGGCGGAGAATCCGAGCGACACCGGGACCACGATGTGCGGCGCGACCCGCTTGACCACGGGCACGACGGCGAAACCGGCGGCGATTGTCATCAGGAGCCCGGGCAGCAGGATCACTCCGGCCTCAAGCGGGCTGTAGCCCAGAATGAGCTGCAGGTGCTGCGAGACGAAGTAGAGGAAGCCCACCAGGGAGAAGATGGCCAGCAGGTTCACCAGCACCGCGCCGGTGAAGGCGCGCACGGTGAACAGCCGCACGTCAAGCATCGGCCCGGGCCGGCGCAGCTGCCGGCGCACGAACACGACGCCGGCGGTGAGCCCGACGACGGCTGCGGAGATGGCCAGCGGGTTGGGACCCTCCATGGCGAAGTCCTTGATGGCATAGACGACCGGAAGCATCGCAGCGACCGAGAGCCCGATGCTCAGGATGTCGATACGCCCCGGACTAGGATCGCGCGACTCGGGGACGAAGATCGGGGTGAGGATGAGCATCAGCACCAGGACGGGTACGGCCAGGAGGAAGACCGAGCCCCACCAGAAGTGCTCGAGCAGCGCGCCACCGAGCAGGGGACCCAGGGCGGCCCCGGCGGAGAACCCGGCGGCCCACACGGCGATGGCGACGCGGCGCTGGTCGCGGTCGGTGAAGATGTTGCGGATCAGAGACAGCGTGGAGGGCATCAGCATCGCGCCGAAGATTCCGAGGCCGACCCGGGCTGCGACGAGGAACCCGGCACTCGGGGCGAAGGCGGCGGCAACGGAGAAGGCGGCAAAGCCCCAGGCGCCGATGATGAGCAGGCGGCGGCGGCCGAACCTGTCGCCGAGGCTGCCCATGGCGACAAGGAGTCCGGCCAGCACGAGCGGGTAGCTGTCGATGATCCACAGCTGGGTCGCTCCGGTGGTGGCGAACGCGAGTGAGATGGCGGGAATGGCGAAGCTGAGCACCGTGTTGTCCACCGCTACGAGCAGCACGGGGAGCATCAGGACGGCGAGGGAGATCCAACCCCTCACCCCTGTGCGGGTGGAGGCCGGTGACAGCGCTGAGCTCACCCCGGCCGGGGATGCGGAAGTGGAGATGGACGAAGTCATGTCGAGGATACTATACCGTCCAGCCGGTACAGTGCAAGTTTAGTGACCCCTATCATGGAGGAATGCCAAGTTCACGAGAACGCATCCTCGACAGCTTCGAAGACACCCTGATCCGCGACGGGGAACGGGCCGCCACCATGGAGGCCGTAGCGGCGGCCGCTGAGGTCTCCAAAGGCGGCCTGCTGTACCACTTTCCGGCCAAGGAGGCCCTCGTCGAGGCCCTCGCCGAACGGCTGCTGGCCCTGGTCGAGAAGGACCGCGAGCAGATGTCGGCCGACCCCGAGGGCCCCGGCCGCTACTACGTGCGGACCTCGGTCTATGAGGACAGTCCGCTGGACCGGGCGCTCGTCTCCATGGCGCGCCTGGCGCAGCAGGGCCACCCGGTGGCCCGCCGGACGCTCTCGCGCATCCAGGAACGGTGGCTGACCACCCTTGAGGACCGGCTGGGGGACCGTACGGCGGCCCTGGCCATTAAGCTCCTCGGTGACGGGCTCTACTACGAGGCGGCGTTCTTCCGGGGTGAGGGCGCCGCGGGCCCCAGTGAGAAGGACCTTGAACGGGTCCTTTCGGTGGTCGACCTGATCGTGCTCAACCACTGCATCCCGCGGGGTGCCGCCGATGTTTAAGGGCTTCCGGAACTTCATCCTGCGCGGAAATGTCGTCGAACTGGCCACCGCCGTCGTCATCGGATCGGCCTTCACGGCCCTGGTCGCATCCGTCACGGACAACCTGCTGCGGCCGCTGATCGCCGCCGCGGGCGGGGGAGTCAGCGCCGAGGGATTCGGATTCCGCATCTGGCCCGGGAACCCCGAGACCTTCGTGGACCTTGGCGCGGTGTTCACAGCGGCCGTCACCTTCCTGATCACGGCCGCGGTCGTCTACTTCGGCGTCGTGCTTCCCATGAACCGGATCAACGCCCATGCCCTGGCTCGGACGGCCGCCGCTGAGTCGGAGGAGCAGCCGGTTCCCGTGGACACGGCCCTGCTGACCGAGATGCGCGACCTGCTCCGCCAGCTCACCGAATCCACCGGCAGGAACTGAAAACCGGCAGGAACTGCGAACCGGCAGGAACTGCGAACCGGCAGGAACTGAAAACCGGCAGGAACTGCAAAAGGGCCGGCGCCCAAAGGCGCCGGCCCTTTTGGGATCAGCTTGTGTGCCGGCCCTCTCGGGGTCAGTCAGCGGTGTGCACCCGGCCTGCGGCCGGGCGCCGGACCCAGCCGGGCAGTGCGTCAGCGCAGCGCGGCGGTCCCGGTGCGTGCGTCGAGCAGGTTCTGGTCCGTTCCTGCCCCGAAGCGCAGGTTCGCCCGGCCGACCGACACCGCGGCAAGCCAGACCGACAGTCCGCCCACCGCGAGGCCGGCGAAGACGTCAATGACGTAGTGCCAGCCGAAGTAGACGGTGGCCACGGCTGTGAGGGCGAAGTAGATCCACATCAGCCAGCGGACTACCCGGGGCAGGCGCGCCATCTGGGCGACCAAGGCGGCGGTGAAGACGATGGACACGTGCAGCGAGGCGAAGGCCGCGATGCCGTGCACCGACTGCGTCGAATGCGGGTCGGCAAGCACCGTCAACCGGTTGCGGTACAGCGACTCCTGGAGGCTTGAGACCGCGGTGTCCGGGAGATCGGTGAAGGATGCGCGCTGCACGTAGATCGGGCCCAGCGAGGGAACCGCGTAGTAGGTCACCGTTCCAATGACCCAGTTGAAGCAGAGCGCGCCCACATACCAGGCGCCCAGGGACAGGTCCTTGGACCAGACGAGGGCCACGGCGAGGGAGATCGGCACGAAGATCAGGAAGATCATGTAGACGAAGGAAAGGACCTCCGCCGTGATGCCGGTGCCGAGCAGCTGCTGGAGCACGTCGGCGGGGTTGCCGCCGCCCCCGAACCAGCGGTCGGTCTCGACCAGTGCGGCGTCGGCCAGGTGGTCCTGAAGGAAGGGCAGGAAGCTCTTGAGGTTCCGGTACGCCACGTAGGCGAGGTAGAAGCTCGCCAGGCCGGCGGCCGCGACCGACATCCGGTGCCCGGTCCACCTCTGCTTAAAAATCCTGCGGGTCACGCGCACGAGGTCGCGCGGAGCGGGGCGCTGCAGGAGCACCCGCGGGATGACGTCGGCGGCGATGACGCCGAGCACGGTCAGGGGCAACCGGACGTAGCTGGGGCCGAGGAAGCCCTCCGGATCACGAAGGGGCAGCCCGGTCAGCACGGCCGTCAGCACCATCAGGCCGGCGAAGGCGAGGGTCACGATCAGGGGAACGCCGAACAGTCGGCGCCATGGTGGGCGTTCGGGCCCGACGTGGGTGGTCATTATATATATCTATCCTATGCGCGACAGTGTCAAAAGAGTGACAGGCATCTTAACAGTTACCCCCATCTTCCCATAGGCCATCCACCCAATGGCACCAAGGCCGCACTTGTGGTTAGATGCCGCTGCCCAAATTCGAGGTTGACGGCCCCTCAAGCACCGTTCCGTCGGCGGTGAACCTGGACCCGTGCAGGGGGCAGTCCCACGTCCTTTCGGCGGTGTTCCAGCTCACGATTCCGCGCAGATGCGGGCACACCGCCGACACACGGTGCTCGACGCCGTCGACGGTGCAGACCCCGATCGGGCTCCTGCCGTCACGGACCACGACACCCTGCCCCTCCGGCGGGGACGCCGGGGCCGTCTTCGCCAGGCCCGACACCCAGCCGGTCAGCATCTCCAGCCCGACCTCGGCGTTGACCCGTGCCGTCGACAGCGCGTCAACGGGCGTCACCCGGGTCCTGTAGAGGGTGTCGGCCCACGGCATGTGCCCGCCCAGGATCTTGGCCGAAAGTGCCAGCGAGGCGGCCACCGCGTTCGTCATGCCCCACTTGTTGTAACCGGTCGCGGCGTAGATGTGCCCGCCGCCGGCCGGGACCTTGCCGACGTAGGGAACCGCGGCGGCCGGCTGGTAGTCCTGCGCCGACCAGGAGTAGGCGGGGCGGGCCGTCGGGAAATACTCGCGGGCCCAGCGGGTCAGGTCATCGACAAGGCCCTGGGTGTTTGAGTGGTGCCCGACCTTGTGGCCGTTGCCGCCCACGATGAGGTAGTCCCTGCCGCCCACCCGGGCGGTGCGCAGGGAACGGGTGGGGGCGTCCACCGAGAGGTACATCTCCGGGGGCACCCGGTCCGTCACCTCGAGGGCGATGCAGTAGGACCGCTGCGGCTTGAGGACGGCGAAGTATCCGCCCCGGTCGAGGATGGGGATGCCGGTGGCCAGCACGACATTGCGGGCCGTCACGGCTCCGGCGTCCGTCTTGAGTTCCACGCCGCCGGACTTGGGGGTCGAGGCGCCCTGGACCCGCACGCCCTCGAAAAGGCGCCCGCCGTGGCGGCGCAGCTCCGAGGCCAGCGCCGCGAGCACCTCCAGCGGGTGGAACTGCGCCTGGTCCGCCAGCCTCAGGGTGCGCCGCACCGGAAAGGGAAGGGTTGAGGCATTGCCCAGTTCGGTCCCCAGGCCCGCCTGCGTGCAGGCCTCGTGTTCGGCGTCGAGGCTTTTCGCGCCGCTGTCGGTCACCGCGTAGTTCACGGCGTCCCGGCGCTCGTACCCCACCCCGTTTTCGTCGCAGAAGCGGAGGATCCAGCTCTGCCCTTCGCGGTTGCCCGTGACGTAGGCCCGGGCCAGCTCGGCGTCGTGGTGGGAGGTGATCCGGGAAAGCCCGGTGCCCTGCAGCAGTGAGAGCTTGGCTGTGGTGTTGCCGGTGGTGACCGCTCCGGCCCGGCGCGCCTCAAGCACCGCCACCTTGTGCCCGGCGCGGGCCAGCAGGAGTGCGGTGGTCATGCCGGTCAGTCCGCCGCCGACCACCACCGAGTCGAATCCGGCCCCGGGGGAGAACGGCTCTGCAGGTATCTCCGGCGCGGTATCCAGCCACAGTGATCTCATCGTCATCCCTCCGTAGGTGGTTCCCACCCCACTACTAATCATGCTTACAGTCAAGGGAGGGCCACCGCCTATAGTCGAAGGATGGAACAACGGACACTAGGCAGAACCGGCCGGCCGGTCTCGGTGATCGGCCTCGGAACGTGGCAGCTCGGCGCCGACTGGGGCGAGGTCCAGGAGAAGGACGCACTGGAGGTCCTTGAGGCCGCAGCGGAGGCCGGCACCACCTTCTTCGACACCGCCGACGTCTATGGGGACGGGCGGAGCGAACAGACGATCGGGGCGTTCCGGCGGGCCAACCCCGCACTGGACCTGGTGATCGGCACCAAGATGGGCCGGCGGGTGCAGCAGGACCCCTCCCAGTACACCCTCGCGAACTTCCGCTCCTGGGTGGACCGCTCCCGCGCCAACCTCGGCATGGAAACCCTGGACCTGATCCAGCTCCACTGCCCGCCCTCGGACGTCTACACCACCGAGGCCGTATACGACGCGCTGGACACCCTCGTCGAGGAGGGCGCCGTGCGGAACTACGGGGTCAGCGTCGAACGCGCCGACGAGGCCCTCGCGGCCATCGAGCGCGGCAACACGGCCACGGTGCAGATCATCCTCAACGCCTTCCGGCTCAAGCCGCTTGACGCCGTCCTCCCGGCCGCCCGGGACGCCGGGGTCGGCATCATCGCCCGGGTTCCGCTGGCCTCGGGGCTGCTGAGCGGCAAATACACCTCCTCCACCGTCTTCCCGGCCGACGACCACCGCAACTACAACCGTTCGGGCGCCGCGTTCGACGTCGGGGAGACGTTCTCGGGCGTCGACTACGAAACGGGGCTGGCCGCCGCGCAGGAGTTCGCGCAGCTGCTTCCCGCCGGGGTGGAACCCGCACAGGGCGCGCTCGCCTGGATCCTCGCCCAGGAGGGGGTCAGCACCGTCATCCCCGGGGCCCGCAGTGCCGCCCAGGCCCGGGCGAACGCCGCGGCGGCCGGCCGGGTTGACCTCGGGCGCGCGATCCACGACGGCGTCACCGCGCTGTACGACCGCCGCTTCCGGCCCACGGTCCACTCCCGCTGGTGAGCCGGAGGCCCGCGGCAAGGGGTTTCCTGCCGCGGCACGGTCAGCTATCGTTGAACCACCCGTCAGACGGAGTTAGAGGACGTCTGTCATCGTTCGATCCACCTAAGGAATCAACCATGACTGAATTCACCTCGTCCCTCTCCGCCGCCGGCCGGGAGGAGCGTTCCATCCGCGACTGGGCGGACCTCGCCGAGGAAATGTGGAGCTACCTCACCGGCAAGGGCGCCGCGGTCAACTACAGCCTGATCGACATGACCGTCGAGGTGCCGCGCGACGTCGGGCCTGACGCCCCGCGCGCCACCTGGAAGTTCAACGGCACCCTGCGCGTCACCACCAGCGACAACGACGCCCCCGGTTCCGATCCCCACCGCGGCTGAGGCACCGTTGTGGTGGCACAGCTGAAACTGGACATCGACCTCGCCTTCTCCCTGACCGAGCCCGGGCCCGACGGCGGCCAGGACACGGTCATCAAGGGGACGGTGACGGCGGCCGGTTCAAGTGTTGCGATCTTCTGTGACAACCCCGGCGCGTTCGGCGGAAGTCCTCCCGCCCTCTCCGGGGTGCGTGCGTTCGCGAAGATCCTCGCCGACGCCGGTCTCGACGTGACGGTCAGCGGCCCGCGCGGTCCCCTGGTCCGCCTGGGCGCCGTCGAAACCTCAATGGCACAGCGGCTCCTGACACGCTCGCCGCACCTGCGGCTCGGCTCGCCCTCCGCCCTGGCCCCCCTCGTGCACCTGGGGCGGCGGTCGCTCGAGCGCTCCGGCTCGACGGGCCTGCTCCCGCCTCCGACCCCGCTGCCGCTGGTTCCCACGGTGAACCGGCGGATCAGCCGCCGGATCACCACAACCCACTACGCCCCGGGCGGAGGCCGCCCGCGGCTGATCTTCGTCCAGGATTCGGCCCGGTGGGACGGACAGGTGCCGCGGGAGTTCGTGCTCGCGGGTGAACGGACGACCATCGGCGGCTCGGAAGGGTCCGACCTGCAGCTGCCGGGCCTCGACGAGCTGCATGCGGAGATCCTCCACGACGCCAATGATGAATACGTCCTGGTGCCGCACGGCGCCGTCAGCGGCAGCGTCGGCGGGGCGGGTCCATCGGTACTGCGCACCGGTGCTCGCGTCCAGCTCGGTTCCTGGTGCCTCGCGTTCTTCCGGGAGGAATACGCCGACCACGGCCGACCCTTCGGTGGACGCAACGGCGGGGAGTTCGCCTACCAGCGGCCCCAGCGCAACCCGCGCACCGGGGTGACCGAACAGGACGGATCCGTCGGCATCGGCGATCCGCGGCGGCCTCCGCGCTGAGAGCGTGAGCGACAGCGTCGAACTGCTCCTGGACTCCGCCGCGGAGGAGGTGGTGCGCCGCGACTGGGTGCGGCTGCTGGAGCTGGATCTGCCCAGCCAGGCGCGGCACACCTCCCCGAGCAACCGGCCCCACATCACCCTCGCGGCCGCACCTGCCATCGACGGGGCCTTCGATGCCGCCCTGCGCGGCGCGGTCCGGGACCTGCCGCAGGAGGTGCGTTTCGGCGGTCTCCTGCTCTTCGGGGGAGGGCGGCGGACGTTCATTTTGGTGCGCCAGGTCGTGGTCTCCGCGGCGCTGACGGACCTGCACCGGGGGGTGGGGGACGCCCTCACCGGCCTGCAGGGGCAGTTCGCCACCACCCTCACCGGGAACTGGACGCCGCACGTCACCCTGGCCCGCGGCCTCTCCGCCGACCAGGTGGGGCAGGCCGTTGCGGCCGTTCAGGCCGAACCGGCGGCCGCCACCGCGGTGGCCGCACGCCGGTGGGACAGCTCCGCCCGGGTGACGGTCGACCTCAGCCGGTAGGGGCGCCCCGGGTTCTGCCGGGGCGCCGGCCGGCCGGCGGAGTCAGGACCCGAGGTGGTCGACCAGCCGGTCGGCGATCCCGGTGTAGGTCGAAGGGGTCAGCCCGAGCATCCGCTGCTCCGCCTCCGGGCCGAGTCCGAGGCCCGAGACGAACTCGCGCATGCGGTCGGCGTCGACGCGCCGGCCCCGGGTCAGGTCCTTGAGCCGCTCATACGGGTCGTCAAGGCCGGCGGTGCCCGCGACGGCCTCGGCGCGCATCACCATCTGGATGGCCTCGCCGAGCACCTCCCAGTTGCCCTCGAGGTCCGCGGCGATGGCCGCGCCGGCCACGTCCAGCCGCTGCAGGCCCTTGATTACATTGCTCACCGCCAGGAGGGAGTGCCCGAAGGCCACCCCGATGTTGCGCTGGCTCGAAGAGTCGGTGAGGTCGCGCTGCCACCGGGAGGTGACCAGGGTCGAGGCGAGCACATCAAGGAGGGACGAGGAGATCTCGAGGTTCGCCTCGGCGTTCTCAAACCGGATGGGGTTCACCTTGTGCGGCATGGTGGAGGACCCGGTGGCCCCGGCGACCGGGACCTGCGCGAAATACCCGATGGAGATGTAGCTCCAGACATCGGTGCAGAAGTTGTGGAGGATCCGGTTGAACCGGGCAATGTCGGAGTACAGCTCCGCCTGCCAGTCGTGGGACTCGATCTGCGTGGTGAGCGGATTCCAGGACAGGCCGAGCCCCTCGACGAAGCCGCGCGCCACCTGTTCCCAGTCCGCCGAGGGGACCGAGGCATAGTGGGCCGCATAGGTCCCGGTGGCTCCATTGATCTTCCCAAGGAATTCGGTGGCCTCGATGCGCCGTAGCTGCCGGGAGAGCCGGTGGGCGGTGACGGCCATCTCCTTGCCCAGCGTGGTCGGCGTGGCGGGCTGGCCGTGGGTGCGCGAGAGCATCGCGACGGACCGGGAGTCCCGGGCGAGGTCCTCGATGGCTCCGACTAGGCGGCGGGCCGCGGGCAGCCAGACGTCCCGGACGGCGCCCTTGATGCCCAGGGCGTAGGAGAGGTTGTTGATGTCCTCCGAGGTGCAGCCGAAGTGCACGAGGGGCTTCAGGCGCTCAAGGCCGATGCCCGGGAGCCGGCGCCCGATGAAATACTCGACAGCCTTCACGTCGTGGACCGTTACCTTCTCGATGTCCGCGAGTTCCGCGGCCGAGGCGGCGTCGAAGGAGGTGACGATGGCGCGCAGCGCCTCCTCCTGCCCCGCGTCGAGGGGGCCGGCGCCCGGGACGACGGAACTGCGGGTGAGGTGGATGAACCACTCGACCTCGACGTGCAGGCGGTCGCGGTTCAGGGCCGCCTCGGACAGATGGTTCACCAGGGGTGCGGACGCCTCCCGGTACCGGCCGTCCAACGGCCCGAGGGCCAGCGAGGGGGCCTCTCCCTGGGGAATGGATGCAAGGTCAACACGGGTCGGGGAGGTATCAGCCATGCTCCGATTCTTTCACGGCCCGGACGGCCGGCGGACTCCGGGCCCTCGGCGCAGCGAGCATCCACATAGGCGGCCGGCGGACAACCCCGGCAGCGGACGGCACTAGCATCCTGACATCCGGCAGCAGCACAAGGAGGCCGCCATGACAGCTCAGGGAATCGTTCGGCTCCCCACCGGGGACGCCGCCGACCTTGGAGGCAGGCTGCTGCGGCAGGCCCGCGAGCTCGAGGAAATCCGCCACCGGGCGGCCGGGGTGGCGGCCCTCGACTGGGAGTCCCCGGCGGGCCGCAACTTCCGGCAGTATCTGGCCGGGCGCGCCTCAGCGGTCGGAAGCGCGGCCGAACTGCTTGAACAGGCGGCCCGGCTGGCCGAGGTGTACGCCACCGAACTCGGCCACGCCGCGGGGGCCGTGGCCGGCAGCACCGGGCCGTGAGCTCCGCCGGCGGCTACGATCCGGCCCCGGTCCCCGCGTCCGGACCGGGACTGAGCGTGCGCGGCGGCCTGGGCGGCATCCGGTTCCAGTGGGAGGAACTCGACCGGGCGGCGGTGGAACTCGGCGGGCTGGCCGAGGCCGTGCGGGAGGTCTCCACGGCCCTGCTGCACCTCAGCATCGAGCTTGAGCGCACCCGACTGGCGTCCGCATGGCTCCCCGGCGGCCGGGAGGCCTGCGCCGCCGGACGGGCCGCCGCCGAAGCGCTCGACGCCGCCCGCGGGCGCACCGCGGAGTCCGGCAACGAACTTCAGGAGACCGCCGGCCGGATCACCCGGGCCCGCCTGGCCTATCTCGCCGCGGATGCCGCGGCGCGGCTCGCGGTCCTTGGCGCCACGGAGTCGGTGGAACTCTCGGCCCGCGCCGCGGCCTCGGCGGCCACCCGGGAGGGGCTGCTGGTGCCGGGCCCGCTTGCCCTCACCACGCCGGCCGAGGTGGAGCAGCTGGCCTTTGGGGGAACCGTCGAGGCGATCACCGACCGCCTTGCCGCCGTGGAGGCGGCGCCGCCCGGTTCCTTCGAGATCCTGCGCACCGACGGGCCCGCCGGACCGGCCTACCTCGTGATCCTCCCCGGCACGCAGCCCTCGGAGCCCGGCAATCCCTTCGACGCCACCGGTATCGCGGAGGCCGTCAATGAGGACAGCCGCTATGTCGGGGCCGCGGTGGCGCAGGCCCTGCGCGAGGCCGGAGCAAGGCCGGGTGGGACCGTCCTGCTCGCCGGCTACAGCCAGGGCGGAATGCACGCAATGAACCTGGCGGCCGGCGGCGCCGTGGGCGGCACCTACGACGTCCGCCTGGTGGTCACCCTGGGTTCCCCCACGGGCTGGGAACCGACGGGGACGGCCGAGTACCTCCACCTCGAACACGCCGCCGACACCGTGCCCGCGCTCGACGGCGGCCCCGCCCCGGACGAGCCGAACCGCGTCACCGTGCGGGCCGATTCCCCCGTTCCCGCCCTGCCCGCCGGACCCGGGGCCGAGGGCAAGGGGCTCGGTGCCGCCCACAAGCTTGCGACCTACGCGCAGACGGCGGCGCTCGTCGACGCCAGCGCCCTGCCGTCCCTGGCCCCGGCCGCGGCGGCCCTCGCGGCAACCGGGGGACGTGCCCAGCGCCACCTCTACCGGGCGTTCCGGCGCCCCGCGGAACACCCTGCCGCCGCGGCGCCGGGCAGCAGCCGGCCGGGCGGCCGCGCCGGACTCCCGGCGGGCGTTCCGGCGCCGCCCGCGGGGCAGGGGCCGGCGGGCACGGGACCGGCCGGCCCTCCACCGGCGGCCCGGCGCTAGGCTATGGGCATGACGTCGAACAACAGCCAGAGCACCGAGGCCGCCGCGGGTATCTCCCCGCGCAGCGTGCTGGGAAAACTTCCGCGCTACGCCGCGGGCAAGCCACCCACGGTTCTGGAGGGGGTGCAGAGCTACAAGCTCTCCTCGAATGAGAACCCGCTGCCGCCGCTGCCGGCCGTCCTGGCCGCCATCCGCGACCGCACCGACATCAACCGGTATCCGGACCCGGCCACCACCTCGCTGCGGGGAGAACTCGCCTCCTTCCTCGGCGTGCCGGCCGAGGACATCGTGACCGGCGCGGGAAGCCTTGGCGCCCTCAACCAGATCCTCGCCGCCTTCGCCGGCCAGAACGACTTCGACGCCCCGGACGAGGTCATCTACGCCTGGCGCTCCTTCGAGGCCTACCCGATCTGCGTCGGGCTCGCCGGGGCGGAGTCCCGGCCGGTGCCGGTCCGCGCCGACGGCACCCACGACCTCGACGCCATGGCCGCCGCTGTCACCGACCGGACCCGCGTGATCCTGCTGTGCACCCCCAACAACCCCACCGGCCCGGCGCTGTCGGCCGCCGCGGTCGAAGACTTCCTCAACCGCGTGCCTGCCTCGGTTGTCGTCGTTCTCGACGAGGCGTACCAGGAATTCGTCCGGGACGCAGGTGTCGTGGACGGGCTTGAGATGTACCGCAGGTACCCCAACGTCATCGTGCTGCGCACCTTCTCCAAGGCGCACGGACTGGCCGGGCTCCGGGTAGGGTATTCGGTGTCCCAGCCCGGACTCACCGCGCACCTGCGGATGAGCGCGGTGCCCTTCGCGGTGTCGCAAATCGCAGAGACCGCCGCCGTGGCCTCGCTCCAGCACTTCGACGAGGTCGCTGAGCGGGTCCAGGGCATCGTTGATGAACGGGTCCGCGTGGTGGAGGGCCTCAGGGCGCTGGGCTGGAAGATCCCCGACGCGCAGGGAAATTTTGTCTGGCTCGCCCTCGGTGAGTCCACTCCGGACTTCGCGGCGCAGGCCGACCTGCAGGGCCTGTCCGTGCGGGCCTTCGGCACCGAAGGCGTGCGGGTCAGCATCGGGGAGCCCGAGGCCAACTCCCGGTTTCTGGCGCTGTGCGCAGGATACCCGGTGGCGCCCGGCGGGTGCTGACCAGACATAAATAGGTTCAACCGCCGTCACTGGCTAGTGTGGGAGCCGTACGTTTAACGAACATATGTATCCCGGTGTATGCGTCCACGAAGCATTCCAATAGGGGCATACGTCGACTGAGGAGTGGTCATGACTGGCACCCGTTTGCCTGCGGCTGAATTCGAATCGGAGGAGATTGCCCTCGCCGCCGCCCCGCCGGGACCCGACGGCGGCCCGGGCATGGTCCAGTTTCTCGACCCCGAGGGGCGCCTGGACGACCATCCCGAATTCGGCGCCTTCTCCAGCGGCACCGGTGCGGAACGGCTCAAGGCCCTCTACCGGGACATGTACCTCATCCGCCGGTTCGACCAGGAGGCCACCGCCCTGCAGCGACAGGGCCAGCTGGCGCTCTGGGTGCCCCTGACCGGCCAGGAGGCCGCCCAGATCGGCTCCGGCCGGGCCCTTCAGTCCCAGGACTACGTGTTCCCGACCTACCGGGAGCACGGCGTCGCCCTGACCCGCGGCGTCCGGCTCTCCGAAATGCTCCGCCTGTTCCGCGGCATCACCAACGGCGGGTGGGACCCGCGCGAGACCAACTTCCACCTCTACACGCTCGTTCTTGCCGCCCAGGCCCTGCACGCCGTCGGCTATGCCATGGGCCTCCAGCGCGACCAGGCCGCAGATCCCACCCTGGCGCCGGCGGCGTCGGTGGCCTATTTCGGCGACGGGGCGAGCTCCGAGGGCGACGTGCACGAGGCGATGGTGTTCGCCGCCTCCTTCAACGCCCCCGTCGTCTTCTTCTGCCAGAACAACCACTGGGCCATCTCGGTACCCTCATCGGTGCAGACCCGGGTGCCGCTGGCGCAGCGGGCCGAAGGGTACGGCTTCCCGGGGATCCGGGTTGACGGCAACGACGTCGTCGCCGTCGAGGCCGTCACCAACTGGGCACTCGAGCACGCCCGCAGCGGCAAGGGCCCGGTCCTGATCGAGGCGTTCACCTACCGGATGAGCGCGCACACCACCGCCGACGACCCCACGAAGTACCGGCTCTCCCGCGAAGAGGAGGACTGGCATCCCCGCGACCCGCTCGCCCGCCTGGAGAAGCACCTGCGCACCACCGGGAAGGCCGACGATGCCTTCTTCGAGGAGCTGGTCGGTGAGGCAAAGGCCATGGCCGTCGAGCTGCGGCGCGACGTGCAGGCTATGCAGCCGCCGGGACTCGAGGAACGCTTCAACACCGTGTATGCGGAGCCGCATCCGCTGGTGCAGGAGGAGCTGCAGGCGTGGCGGGACTACGAAGCAGGCTTCATTGGAGAGGAAGAAACGTCCTGATGGCAGTGATGACGGTCGCCAAGGCGATCAACGAGGGGCTCCGTGCCGCCCTTGAGAACAATCCCAAGACGCTGCTCATGGGGGAGGACATCGGCGAGCTCGGCGGCGTCTACCGCATCACCGAGGGCCTGAAGCGGGACTTCGGCGCCGACCGGGTGGTCGACACCCCGCTGGCCGAGTCCGGCATCATCGGCACCGCCATCGGCCTGGCGCTGCGCGGCTACCGGCCCGTGTGCGAGATCCAGTTCGACGGCTTCGTGTTCCCGGCCTTCAACCAGATCACCACCCAGCTGGCCAAGCTGCGCACCCGCAGCGACGGCATGCTTGGCGCTCCGGTCGTCATCCGCATCCCCTACGGCGGCGGCATCGGCAGCGTCGAACACCACTCGGAGTCGCCGGAGGCGCTCTTCGCACACACCGCCGGGCTGAGGATCATCACCCCCTCAAATCCGCAGGACGCCTACTGGATGGTCCAGCAGGCCATCGACTGCCAGGACCCTGTCATCGTCTTCGAACCCAAGCGCCGGTACTGGCTCAAGGGCGAGGTCGACACCGTCAACGCCCCGCCGGGCCCGTTCACGGCGCAGGTCCTGCGGGAGGGCTCCGACGCAACGGTCGTGGCCTACGGCCCGCTGGTCCCGGTGGCCCTCGCGGCGGCGGAGGCGGCGCAGCAGGACGGGCACAGCGTCGAGGTGATCGACCTGCGCTCCATCTCGCCCATCGACTTCGACACCGTCACCGCATCCGTGGCCAAGACCGGCCGCCTGGTGGTGGCCCACGAGGCGCCGACCTTCGGGGGCATCGGCGGGGAGATCGCCGCCCGCATCTCCGAGCGTGCCTTCCTCTCCCTCGAAGCGCCGGTCATCCGGGTGGGCGGTTTCCACATGCCCTACCCCGTGGCGCGCACCGAGGAACATTACCTGCCCGATATCGACCGAATCCTCGAGGCCCTTGAGCGGGCCTTTGCCTACTAAGGACACCGAATGGCACTGAACACTTTCCACCTCCCGGATGTCGGCGAGGGGCTCACCGAGGCCGAAATCGTTTCCTGGAAGGTCCAGCCCGGCGCCGTCGTGGCCGTCAACGACACCATTGTCGAGATCGAGACGGCGAAGTCGCTGGTCGAACTGCCCTCGCCGTTCGCCGGCGTGGTCTCGGCCCTGCTGGTGGCGGAGGGCGACACCGTCGAGGTGGGAACCGCAATCATCGCCGTCGAGGACGCCGTCCCGGCCCGAGGGGAGCCCGCCTCCGGCGGCCCGGCCGCCCAGACGCCGGCCCCCGAAATGCCCGGCGAGCTGACCACTCCGCCGCCGGCTGAACCCGCGGCCGGACCGGAGAACGGACCTCTCGTCGGAACCGGCCCCAAGGCCGACGCGGTCCGCCGCAGGCCGCGGCGCGCCCCCGGCGCGAACACCCCCGAGCCGGCGCCCGCGCCTCCGGCACCGCCGGCTCCTGCCGTTCCGGCGGCCCTCCCGGCGGCCGGCGCCGACGGCACCGGTCCCGCTGCGGGCCGGCCGGACCCGCGGCCCGGACCGCTGAACCAGCTGCTCAACCGCGTCCTGGCTAAGCCGCCGGTGCGCAAGGCCGCGCGGGACCTCGGGATCAACCTCGCCGATGTTCCCGCCACCGGGTCATCCGGCGAGGTGACGAAGCAGGACCTGATGAGCTACCAGGCCCAGCGCGACGCCGAACAGGACGGCGCCGACTCGTTCTGGGACGACCGGAAGAAGCACGGCGCCGGCCGGATCGAGCGGATCCCCGTGAAGGGGGTGCGCAAGGCCACCGCCAGGGCGATGGTGCAGAGCGCCTTCTCCGCGCCGCACGTCAGCATCTTCGTCGACGTCGATGCCTCCCGCACCATGGAGTTCGTCAAGCGGCTTAAGGCCTCCCGCGACTTCGAGGGCATCAAGGTCTCACCCCTGCTGATCCTGGCCAAGGCCGTGATCTGGGCGGCGGCCCGCAACCCCTCGGTCAATGCCACCTGGACCGACGACGAGATCCTCGTGAAGCACTTCATGAACCTCGGGATCGCCGCGGCGACGCCCCGCGGGCTGATGGTGCCCAACATCAAGGACGCACAGAACCTGTCCCTGAAGGAGCTCGCCCTGGCCCTGAACGACCTGGCGGTGACGGCGCGAGCCGGGAAGACCCAGCCGGCCCAGATGCAGGGCGGGACCCTGACGATCACCAACATCGGCGCCCTCGGCATCGATACGGGAACCCCGATCATCAATCCCGGCGAGGTGGCGATCGTGGCGTTCGGCACCATCAAGCAGAAGCCGTGGGTGCTTGACGGCGAGGTGATCCCCCGGTGGATCACCACCCTCGGCGGTTCCTTCGACCACCGGGTGGTCGACGGCGACCTCAGCGCCCGCTTCATGGCCGACGTCGCCTCGATCCTCGAGGAGCCGGCGCTGCTGCTCGACTAGCAGGGGGTCGTGGCACCGGGGATAAGTGACCGTGCCGCGGTGCGGCTGCCGCCCCACCGCGGCACGGGCGGGATGAGCAACCCGGCGCGCGGGGATGAGGGCGTCGAATTACCCGCTCAGACCAACCTGGTGGTTCACGCCGGCCTGATCGACCTTGCGATGGAAGTGCATCCCGGCTTTGCCTCCAAGGAGGGCGCCGATAAGCGGGACAATCACCGCAATCGCCAGGGCGATGATGCCGCCCGTGGTCAGGGTGCCCTCATTGATCGGAATTCTCGGGAATCCGTTCAGGCCGCTGAGGAGGTTGAATTCACTGCCTGCGATGGCGCCGATGATGGCCAGCACGACGGCGACCACGATGGCCCACAGCCAGACGGCAAGGCCCTGTTTTACGCCGTCGAACCTCGCCATCCGACCGGCGACGTAACCGCCGCAGTAGTAGGCGATGAACAGGATTACCGCGAGAAGGACAGCACCGACAACCCCGACGGTCTCCGCGTTCTGGGTGGCTTGTTCCGCAACCTCAGCCGGTTCGGCATTGTTTGCGACGCCGACACCGGCGCCGAGGGCGGTGAGCAGCGCCGTGAGGAGCACGGCGATGCCGGTGGCAGTCATCCAGCCAAAGAAGGCCGACCCAAACTTAATTCCGCCGAATTGACGCCTTTCCTCGGCCACGACGGAGTCCCGCCTGCCTTTTGGGGACGACGCCCCGGAGGTGTGTTGATTATCCATTGTCTTCTCCCTGCAGGATGGTTTCACCGTGGCTGGTTGAAGTTCGAAGCCCAGGGCGAACGCTGACTGTTCGGCCCTTCCGGCGAGAGTGCTCGGTCTGTTCGATGGATGGGGCGCTTGTCGTTATTGGCCCTCTTTGATGTCTTTTCCGGCCGCGCTGATGCGGTCCTCAAGGCCGGCTCTGAAGCCGCCGCCGTTGGTGCGCGGCTCCTGTTGTGTCCTTCAACCGTAGGCACGCTTGTTGGGAGGCAACAACCACTGTCACCGAACTGTAACTGGGAGGACGGGTTTGTGATCCCGCTGTGATCTTCGCCCCGGCCGGTCCTGTGCACCCGGCCGCGGCAGAGCCGCCGCCGTCGCCCGGGTGGCGGAAACCCCCGTGCAACGCGTTGTCGTGCCCGCGGGGCCGGGCCGACCGGTTGCCCGAGCCCCGCCCGGGAGGCGCCCGTGAGGAGTTGCTGAACGTCAGGAATTGCTTGAGCGGGCCGCGTTCTGCGGCGGGACCGACGCCAGGGCCCGCTGCAGGATGGGCGCAAGCCGGCGCACGCCCTCTGCGATGTCCTCCGGGGAGACCGCGCTGAAGGCCAGGCGGAGCTTGTTCGACGCCTCGTCCGAGGGGGTGAAGGCCGCGCCGGGAATGAAGACCACGCCGGCATCGATCGCTTCGTAGAGCAGGGGATAGGTGTCGATCCCTTCGGGCAGGGTCACCCAGACGAAGAAGCCGCCTTCGGGGGTGGTCCAGTGCACGCCCTCCGGAAGGTGCTCGGCCAGCGCGGCGAGCATCGCCTCGCACCGCTCCCGGTACAGCACCCTCATGGTGTCGAGGTGGCCGCGCCAGTCATAGTCCGTCAGGTAGGCGCTCACCAGCATCTGGGTCAGCGGCGACGGGCAGAGCACCACGGCCTCGCATGCCAGGTAGAAGCGGCGGTGCAGGTGGCGCGGAACCAGCGCCCAGCCCAGCCGGACACCCGGGGCGAAGATCTTCGAGAACGAGCCGAGGTAGATGACGTCGTTCGGGTTGCCCGCCCGCATCGGCGCCAGGGGGTGGCCGTCGAAGCGGAGCATGCCGTAGGGGTTGTCCTCGAGCACCAGGATGTTGTTGTCCCGGCAGATGTCGACGACGCGCTGGCGCCGGCCGGCCTCCATTGTGACCCCGCTGGGGTTGTTGAAGCTGGGGATGGTGTAGAGCAGCTTGATCGACCGGCCCTCCTCCTTCAGCCGGAGGATGGTGCGTTCGAGCTCTTCGGGAATGAGGCCCTTGTCGTCCATCGGGACGGTGACGACGTCGACCTCGTAGGCCTCGAACGTGTTCAGTGCCCCGACGTAGGTGGGATCTTCGCAGAGAATCACGTCGCCGGGGTTGCAGAAGACCTTGGCGGCGACGTCCTGGGCCGACTGGGAGCCGGTGGTGACCACGATGTCGGCCGGGTCGGCGTCGGTGATCCCTTCGGCGGCCATCACCTCGCAGATCAGTTCGCGCAGCTCCTCCATGCCCTGGCCGCCGCCGTACTGAAGGGCTTCGAGGCCCTGCTCGGCGATGATCCGCTGGGCGGTGCGGCCCAGGTCCTCGAGGGGCAGCGAACGCAGGTACGGGCTGCCTCCGGCGAGGGACACAAGGCCGGGCCGGATTGAAATATCGAAGACATCGCGGACCGCCGACTGCTTGATGTTGGCGGCACGGGCCGAGTAGAGCACGTCGTGGCGGGCCGCATAATCGGCCACCCGCTCCAGGGCTGCTTCGGTTTCGGCGGGAATCACTTCGTGGCTTGAGTCACTGGAGTTCGTCACCCCCCGAGTCTAGGCGGCGGGTTCACCGGGGGGCAACAGCTGTTGCCCATATGGGGCGGGTGCGCGCCCCCACGTCGGCCGGGGAACCGCTCACGCTGGTGCCCGCCACGCCAGGACGGATGAGCCGGCGCGGGCAGCGACGCGGCCGGGGAGAAGCCTCAGCAGTGCGTTCCGGGCGGCGACACCGGCCGGCGCGCGGACGTCCGCCCCCAACCTGCCGGCCGTGGCGGACCGGCGGGCGATCCGCTGCGTGCGGGGGCGGCGCTGGGCGTCATAGCTGCCGAGGGCGGCGGCCAGGGAGGCACCCTCGTTCACCGCGCGGGCAATGAGCAGACCGACGCACGCCCCGTCCTCAAGGGAGGAATTGGCCCCCTGCCCCAGGGTGGGCACCATTGCGTGGGCGGCGTCCCCGATGAGCACGGCGCGCCCGTAGACGTACGTCTCAAGGGCCGGCGCGAGCGCGTAGACGTCATGGCGCAGGACCACCTGCCGGGGTGTCGCCCCGATCAGCGAAGGGACCGGCTCGGCCCAGCCGGCGAAGTGCCGCATCGCGGCGTCCTTCTCATCGGGCCATTGTTGGCCTTCCTCGGAGAAGGTGTACCCATACCAATACACGGAGCCGGCGCCGAGCTGCAGTGCCCCGAATTCGGCACCCGGGCCCCACCGCACCGCGAAGCCGTTGGCCGCGGTAGGGAAGTCCTGGACGACGCCCCGCCAGGCGGACTTCCCGCTGTACCGGGGTTCCGACGCCGGCGCGAGCTGTTGACGGCAGGCACTGCGCAGGCCGTCGGCTCCCACGACGAGATCCGCGTCGAGGGCCAGATCCCCCTTGTCCGAGACGCAGAACACGACTGCCCGTGGCCCGTCCGGCCGACCCGGGTCGATGCCCACCACCCGCGCGCCGGGCAGAAGGGTGGCTCCCTGGGCGGATGCCAGGAGCAGGCGGTGCAGTTCCCCGCGGTGGATGCCGTAGGCCGTCGGGGGCGGGCGCCGGGGGGTGCCCGAGGGGATACGCACCAGCCACCTGCCGCGGTGGTCCTGGCTGCCCGCCATCTGCACGGGATGGCCCGCCCCTTGCGCCGGGGCATCGAGCCCGAGCGTCGAGAGCGCGGAGAGGCCGTTGGGCGTCAGGGCCAGCCCGGCCCCGACCTCCGAGAACCGGCGGGCCTGCTCGAGCACGGTCACGGTCCAGCCCTGGCGCAGCAGGGAGCAGGCGGCGGCCAGCCCGGCAATGCCGCCGCCGACAACCACAGCGTTCCGTCCGGTTCCGGCCATTCCATCCCCCGCTCGCAGTACCTCCGCCGGCCCATGCTACGCCCGGGCGCAGCCGTCCGGCGGCCGGGACGCTTTGTCCCGTCTAGATCCAGCCGGCGTCGCGGGCTTTGACCCCCGCCTGAAAGCGGCTGTCGGCCCGCAGCGTCTCGAGCATCCAGGCGATGTGCCGGCGGCAGGTGCGCACATTGATGTCGAGGCGCCGGGCGATCGATTCATCGGACAGCCCGGCGGCCAGCCCCTGGAGAATGGCGTGTTGCATGCTGTTGAGGGGGGTCTGCGTGGGATCCGGGGCCAGGAACGGCTCGCTCAGTTCCCACGCCACATCGAAGAGCAGGGTGAAGATGTGGATGAGGCTGGGGTCGCGGATCACCAGCGCCGCCTTATCGCCGGCGTCGAGCTGCCGGGCCACCAGGGCGAGTTTTTGGTCGAAAATCATCATGCGCAGCGGTACGAACGGAAGGGCCCCGAATTCACCGCCGCCGGCCTGGATGGCGGTGACGGCCTTGCGGGTTGGCACGTGGTCACGGGTGCTCACGTCGTAGAGCGTGCGGCGCCGGACGCCCCGGTTGAGGAGGTCGAGGTCCTTGCGGATGCTTTCCTCGTGCACATCGGCGGTGGAGCCCTGGCCGGGCTGGGCGATCAGGACCTTTTCGGAGACGTCCCTGCCGTAGTCGATCAGCACCCGGTGGATCAGGTGGGGATCCTCAAGGGTTTCCACCGAGGTGCTCGACACGCTCTGCTTGCGCGCCTCGAGGAAGATCGGCACGAGGCTTGAAAGCTCCCGGCGGCGTGAACTGATGCGCATCTTCAGCTCCTGCAGGGAGCGCTCGTCGGCGTCGACGAGGTCCGCGAGGGCGACATCGGGTGAGACCGCGACGAAGCCGGCGGTGCCGGCGGCCTGGGGGCCGAGGAGGCGGCGGGCCTGAAGCTCGGTCATGGCATTGTCGATTTCCCGCAGCGTCAGCCCCAGCGCCTCGGAGGCCTGCTCCTTGGTCCAGCCGGGATGGCCGACGGCGTAGCGGTACAACTCAAGGCATGAACCATCGAGCATGAGACCTCCTTCTGGACGGACACCGGGCGGCGCGTCGGCGGCCCGCCCTTCCCCAGAGTACAGACGAGCCCGGGCCGCCCCGCCAATCCCGCGGTGGCGCTCCCGCCGGCTCGACGGCGCGAAAAACAGGGCATGTCCAGTTAATGACACCGCGGGCGGAGTGGCAACCCGCGGGCGTTGGCGCTCCACTGTTCCGCGTATTTCCGGGGATTCCCGCGGGTATCCGGGGTGCGACGGCCGCCGACCGGGCGGCCGGAAGTCCGGTTCCGGCCATGTCCTGAAGCGGCCATCCGGGAGGCTGGACACGCCGGGACAGTCCGACCATTCTGGGTAGACCGGAAAGGCGGTGCTGGTGGAACGGCGGCATCGAGAGGCCCGACTCACAGGTGCGTCGGCTATCCCTGCCGGGAATCAGTCCCACTGCGAAAGGTGATCTCCATGAAGAAGCTCCTCGGCACAGCCGCCGGAATCCTCATCCTCATGGGAGCGGTGTCACCGGCGGGCCCGGCCGTCGCGGCAGGCAGCGCCGAATCGCCGCGTGGAGACCTCGTCGCCGGCAGTTGGGACTGGCCGAAGTAAGACGGAACGCCGTGCGTGTTGGTACGGCGGCGTTCCCCCCGATCCCGCCCCAGCGGGGTAACCACTAACCCTGAAGGAGAGGGCCCATGAGTCAGCTCACCACCGTTCGAACCGCCTCACGAACGGCCGGGAGCACTCAATGGTGGCACCTCACCTTCACCACGGGTGGCTTCGATGTAGCGGACGGCATCATCGAAGAGCTGGTTACCCCCCTGGTGGCGCAGGCCCGCTCGCTGGGAGCCAAGCGCTGGTACTTTTCCCGCAGCGGCGACCCGGCCACCCAGGTGCGGGTGAACATCCAGGCCCACCCCCGCGTCCTTGAGAAACTTCAGGGCCTCCAGCGTGACCAGCGGATTCACCGCAGCGCTGCCAGGCCGAAGGTCTCGATCCGGCAGCACACCTCAAGCCCGGCGGTGGACCTCTACTACTTCGGCGGAGTCGGAGAACCCGATCCGCAGCTCGAGGCCGACCTCATCACCTACGGCGGCGCGGCCGGGCTCGAACTGGCCGAGCAGGTCTTCGAACTCAGCTCGGACCTTTCCCTGTGGGCCGTGCAGCGGTTCACCCGCATGCAGAGCCGCTCGGCGCTGGGGGCGCTGATTCTCTTCGATTCAACCCAGGCCATGATGCGCGGGCCGCGCTCGGGTACCTGGCCCGAACGGCGGCGGGACTCCTGGGACTCCTACTGGGACAACCACCTTGCGGCCTGCACCGCCGAGCTGGGCGTGCGCGCGCCGGCCGTCCGGCAGGCCATGACCGAGCAGGTCCGCGCCAAGAGCCCGGCGTTCCACAGCCTCATGGGGGCCACAGCGGCTGAAGCGACCGTTCAGCACTGGCGCCGGCGGTGGTTCTCGGCCCTTGACTCCTACCTGAGCAGCGCGGACAAGGCCGGCGTGAGCCGCGGCGCCCGCCACCTGACCGTGTACCAGGCCCACATGACGCTCAACCGGCTGGGCTTCCTGCCCCGGGAGGAGGCGGCCCTCGGGCTTCACGCCCGGACCTGGAGCCCGCAGGTGCCGGCGGGGGCTCGGCGCCGGCTGCACAGCACCTCCTGACCGCCACGACCCGCAGCGCCCCCCACCAGAAGAAGGTTCCCATGAGCGACCGCAGTGATTTCGTTATCGCCGCCGACGACCGTGATCTGACAGTGGCCCTTGGATGTTCCGCGGCGGCGCTTGCGTCCCTGAGGGACAGCGGGGTCCTCGCGAGTTCCGGCGAACTCTGGGAGGTGGGCCCGGCGAGGGACTACCTCCGGGATGCCGCCTGGGCCGACAGCCTGTGGCACTGAGCGCCGGCGCGGCCGTACCTCGTTAAACGGCGGAAGGCCGGGCAGTTGCCCGGCCTTCCTGATCAACACCAGCGATTATGCTCCGTTACGCGGCAGCCGGTTCCTTGGCGGCACCGGAGAGCGCGTTCAGGATCGCGGTGACCTGCTCGACGAGCTCGGCGTCATCCTTGGGGTGGATCTCGGCGAACCGGTCCAGGCTCGCCCCGACCGACAGCTGGGCATCCTCGAGCACCGAGGCGCCGGCAACGCCGAGCGAGCGGCGGGCGTCGTCGTGGGCGCGTACCGCACCGTAGGGGCTCATGGAGGAGCCGATCACGGCTGCGGGCTTGGCCGAGATGGAGCTCGCGCCGTAGGGGCGGGAGGCCCAGTCGATGGCGTTCTTCAGCACTGCGGGAATCGTGCCGTTGTACTCGGGGGAGACGAGCAGGACGGCGTCGGCCTCGGCCACTGCGGCACGGAACTTCGCGGCGGCGGCCGGAACGGCGCCGGGTACATCGAGGTCCTCGTTGTAGAACGGGATGCTGGTGAGGTCGTCATAGGTCACGATGCTCACGTCACCCGGGGCAACCGCAGCTGCAGCTTCGGCGATCTGGCGGTTGTGTGAATCTCCGCGGAGGCTTCCGACGAGGGTGAGGATGGTCGTGGTCATGGATACTCCTTGTGAGGGTAATGGGTCTCGGCCCTCAGGCCGCTGCCTACTGTAACCGGACCGCGGTCCACTTTATTCCGCACTATGCTTGGACCTATGTCGGGCAGGAATCCAGTGCTCCGGCTCTCCGGCAACGACGGCGAGCGGGCCGATGCCGCGCGCAACCGCCAGCTCCTGCTCGAGGCCGCCGTCCGGATCGTGGAGCTGCGCGGACCCGAGAAACTCACCATGGACGAGGCGGCCCGCCACGCCGGAGTGGGCAAGGGCACGCTGTTCCGCCGGTTCGGGAACAAGACCGGGCTGATCCAGGCGCTGCTCGATCAGTCCGGGAGGGACTTCCAGGCCGCGTTCATGTCCGGGCCGCCTCCCCTCGGTCCCGGGGCAGCCCCGGGGGAGCGGCTCAAGGCGTTCGGCGAGGCGTCGATCCGGCGGTGCGAATTCCAGGGCCATCTGCTGCGGGCCGCGCAGGAGGGGCCGGAGGCGCTCGGCCACCCCACGCAGCGGCTCTCCCGACAGCACCTTGGCCTTCTCCTCCGTGAGGCCGGAACCACCGGCGACGTCGAACTGGCCGCGTACCAGCTCGCCGCCTACCTCAATGCCGGGCTGCTGATCCACCTCATGGAGGAGCGCCGGATGCCGCAGGAGCGCCTCATCGCGGGCTGGAACGAACTGGTCGAGCGCTTCCTGCCAAGGTAGCCGGATGGGCGCAGGGGGGCTGGCCGCAGGGCGCGCCCGTCCGCGGACGGACGGACGCATCCCGGTAGGCTGGGGCCATGCACAAGATCCGCGCGGCGCTCTTCGGTTTTGGTCTCGGCGGAAGGGTCTTCCATGCCCCGTTCCTCGCCGCTGACCCCCGGTTCGAGCTGAAGGTCATCGTCACCTCCGATCCGGGGCGCGCCACGGCCGCACGGCAGGCCTACCCGGGGGCCGCCGTGGTGTCCTCGGCGGAGGAGGCCCTCGCCCGGGCCGCAGACCTGGACCTGGCCGTCATCAGCACGCCGCCGGCCACCCACGCCGCGCTGGCCGGAGCGGCACTGGAGGCCTTGCTCCACGTCGTCGTCGACAAACCCTTCGTCGTCGACAGCGCCGAGGGCGCGCGGCTGGTCGAACTCGCCTCCTCGCGTTCGCGGGTCCTGACGGTCTTCCAGAACCGGCGGTGGGACGGCGACTTCCTCACCGTCGAGCGGCTGGTCCGGGAGGGCGCCCTGGGCCGGGTGCGGAGGTTCGAATCGCGCATGGAGTTCTTCAAGCCCGAGGTCGCCAAACCGTGGAAAAAGAGCGCCGGCCCCGACCAGGGCGGAGGCATCCTCTACGATCTGGGCCCGCACTTGATCGACCAGGCCCTGCGGCTCTTCGGCCCGGCGACCCTTGAGCACGCGGAGCTGGCCACGGCCCGCTCCGGCGGCGGCCCGGACGACGACGCGTTCGTGGTCCTGCGCCATGAGCAGGGAGTCCTCTCCCACCTGGCGATGAACTTCCTCGCCCCGCAGGCCGGGCCCCGGTTCCGCCTCACCGGAACGGAAGCCTCCTACACGAAGTGGGGCGTCGATCCGCAGGAAGCCTCGATCGAGGCCGGGATGCTCCCCGGGGACCCCCTGTACGGGCGCGAACCGCAGGAGCTGTGGGGCCGGCTCGGCCTCGACCCGTCGGCGGAGCCGGTGGAGACGGCCCGCGGCGACTACGGCGCGTTCTACCGGCAGCTCGCCGGGGCTGTCCGCAGCGACGGGACCATTCCGGTGGACCCTGAGGATTCCCTGGCGGGCCTGCGCCTCATTGAGCAGGCCCACCGGCTTGCGGGCGGTTAGATCAATTCCCGCCAGTCCTCGGCAAGCTGGAGCCCGTGCGCCTCGGAAACCGAGGAGTGCGCCACCTGGCCGGCGGCCGTGTTGAGCCCGCGGGCCAGGGCCGGGTCCGCCTCGAACGCCGCGCGCACGCCCCGGTTGGCCAGGGCCACCGCGTAGCGCAGGGTGACGTTGGTCAGCGCATAGGTCGAGGTGTTCGGGACGGCGCCGGGCATGTTGCCGACGCAGTAGAACAGCGAGTTGTGGACCTTGAAGGTCGGCTCCTGGTGGGTGGTGACGTGTGAGTCCTCGAAGCAGCCGCCCTGATCCACCGCGATGTCGACCAGCACGCTGCCGGGCTTCATCCGCGAGACCATGTCGTTGGTGACGAGCTTGGGGGCCTTCGCCCCCGGAATGAGCACCGAGCCGATCACCAGGTCCGCCTCGAGCACCGACTTCTCGATCTCGAAGGCGTTCGAGGCCACGGTCTTCACCCGTCCCGCGTACTGCGCGTCGAGCTCGCGCAGCCGGGCGATGTTGATGTCGAGGATCGTGACCTCAGCCCCGGTGCCCACGGCCATGGCCGTGGCGTTGGTGCCGGCGACACCGGCGCCCAGCACGGTGACCTTGGCCGGGCGCACTCCGGGGACTCCGCCCAGCAGCAGGCCCGGGCCGCCGGCCGGGGCGGTCATGACCTGGGCGCCCACCTGAACCGAGAGCCGCCCCGCGACCTCGGACATCGGGGCGAGCAGCGGGAGGGCGCGCCCGTCCTGGACGGTCTCGTAGGCGATGGCGGTGACCCCGGCGTCCAGCAGGTTCCGGGTGAGCTCGGCCTCGGCGGCGAGGTGCAGGTAGGTGAAGAGGATCAGGCCCTCCCGGAAGCGGTGGTACTCCTCCTTGATCGGCTCCTTGACCTTGAGGACCATGTCGGCACGCCCCCAGACGTCGTCGGCGTCCTCAAGGATCTGGGCGCCGGCGGCCTGGTATTCCGCATCGGTGATGTTGGAGCCGGTTCCGGCGCCCCGCTCGATCAGCACGGTATGCCCGTGGGTTTGGAACTCGTGGACGCCCGAGGCCGTGATGGCGACGCGGTACTCGTTGTTCTTAACTTCTTTCGGGACGCCGATGATCATGGGGTTCTCCAGGTGTCGTTCGGGCAGGCGCCCGGTGGGGCGTGCTTCAAGTATGAGCGGCACCCAAACCGCTGTCTGCTGCTTTGCCGGGGTTGCGCCCGCGCCGCCCGCGCGATGCCGCGCGGAGGGCTGCCCGCCGGACGGGCGTCCCGGCCCGCCCGTGCCCGCGCTGGCGCACGACGCCGGGGCTGCACCGCTTCCTGTGTCCCAGGTCACTAGCAGCGGGAGCCGGTGAAAGCAATCGACATTCGTCGAGTCCGGGAGCGGCAAATGTCGCCCCGCTGCCGGTGCAGCCCCTAGGCTGGCGGGATGCACACCTCCGCCATCGAGGACGCCGTCGAGCGGATCGCCGGGACACTGCGCCGGGGTCTTTCACTCGAGGACCTCGACGGCGTGCTGGTGGCCTACAGCAGCCACCAAAGTTCCGCGGACCGGGTCCGGGTCAATTTCCTGCTGAGCAAGAAGGTTCCCGCCGACGTCGGTGCCTGGCAGCTCCGGCACGGGACCGGGACCGCGGTGCGTCCCGTGGCTGTCCCGGCAAACGCCGACCTGGGGATGCTGGGCCGGGTGTGCGTGCCCCTGCTGGTCAAGGGTTTCCGGGTGGGATATCTCTGGGTGCAGCAGGAGTCCGAGGCCGATCCCGCCGCGGACATCCTCGCCGCCCTTCCCCGGGTCCGCCCTGACCTGGACCGGCTCGCCGAGCTCCTGCTTGAGGACAATACGGCCGACTCCGAACACCGCACGCGCCGGGAGACGGACTTCCTGGCCGCCTGCGGCGGCACCGCCTCCGCCCTCGAAGACCTCTGGGGGTGGCCGGAGGTCGACGACGGCGGTCCGTGGCAGGTCGCCGTGATCGCCGACGCCGGCGGCCCGCGGGCGGCCGATCCCGAAGCGGGCACGCTGATGCACCGGGCCGCCGCCCTGCAGGCGACGGTCGGCGTCGAACCGTTCCTCTTCAGCGCCGGCGCGCCGACGCATGCGGTCCTCCTCCTGCGCGCAGGGGTCGGCTATGCCGCCCACGCCGATGTCCTGCGGCGGTACGGGGAGGGCCTGGCCAAGCGCGCGGGGCGCCCGGCCGCACTGCTGGTCCTGGGCCTGGGGGAGCCCTTCGCGGGCCTTGAGCGGCTGGCCGAGTCCTACGGTCAGGCCCGCTGCGCCGCGCAGGCCGCCGGCGTCGAGCCGCAGCTCGGCACGATTGTCGAGTACCGTTCGATCGGCGCCTACCAGATGCTCGCGGCAGTGGGCTGGCAGGCGGCGGCGGCCCGGAGCATCTACTTCGCCGAGCTGGAGGAGCAGGACCGGGCCGGGGAGCTGCTGCCGGTGCTCGAGCTGCTGTACGACAAGAACGGGTCGGTGCAGGATGTCGCCGCGCAGCTGCACCTGCACCGCAGCAGCGTGTACAACCGCCTCGCGCGAATCCGGGCGATCATCGGAGCCGATCCGCTCGGCGGTGCGGTGCGGCTCGAGCTGCACCTCGCCCTAAAGGCCCGCCGCTGGATGCTCCGCCCGAGGTTCTGAACCGGCCCTGCGGGCGCCTTGGCGGCGGAGCCACTGTTCGATGTCGCTGCGCCGGATGCGCCGGTGCGAGCCGCGGTACTCGGCGGCGATCTCCCCGGCATCGGTGAGGTTGCGCAGGTAGGTCGGGGAGATCCCGGCCAGTTCGGCGGCCTGCGAGGTCGTCAGCAGTTCGGCCACCGAGGAGCACTGCACGGTGTCGCCCGCGCCGAGCCGTTCGAGCAGGTCGACCACAGCCTCGCGTGCACCGGCGGGCAGGCGGAACGCCGTCCCGTCGACGAAGACGGTGATGTCGGAGCTGTCGGCCAGCGCCCGTTCGAGCCTTGCGGCCTCGGCGGGGGGCAGCGCATCGGTGGTGCGGGGGGCTCGTGGCGGCATGGGGACATTGTGCCAAAGATGGGCGCCCTGCGGGTTCTTGGGGCCTCCGTTTCCCAAAGCTTGCGTCCGGCAGGTCGGCGCTGATGAGGTGCGCGGACTATCCGGTGGTCTGGGCCGGTAGTATCCTAAGCTGATCAGTATCCTTACTTCCGTTCGCGGCCGACGTCGACCGCTTGAAGCGAGATGGTGAAGGCAATGACGACAATCAACTCAACGCCCGGCACCGCCCGGCCGGGGGCGGCCCCCGTCGAAACCGGCGAACACCCCTGGTGTCACCGCTGCGGCACCGACGATTTTCTGATTTTCGAAGAGTACGTCCCGCCCCGGCTCCCGAGCGGCGGCGGAGCGATCCTTCCCGCCAGCGCGGGCTACTCCTGCTCGGAGTGCGGCGGCTTCGCAGGGCACACGGTGCCGGCGGACTGGAGCCCGCCGCACTGGTTCTGGTACAGCTGACCTCCCCGGGCCGGTCCCCCCTCGCGTACCGCCCTTGACCTTGACGCTGCGTCAACTCCTACGCTGGATCCGGCACGGAATCCAGAACGGGAGAAGAGAAAGTGGAACGGTCAATCCAGGACGTCGCGAGACTCGCCGGCACCACCAGCAGGGCCCTGCGCCACTACGGGCAGCTGGGCCTCCTTCCGCCGTCGCGTGTGGGCGCCAACGGCTACCGGTACTACGACGACGACGCTCTGGTGCGCCTCCAGCGCATCCTCCTCCTGCGCGGATTCGGGCTGGCACTGCCCGCCATCCGGGACATCCTCGATGGCGGTGAACACCCGGCCGCTGCGCTGCGCACCCACCTGGGACAACTGCGCTGTGAACAGCAGCGGATCGGACAACAGATCGAATCGGTGCTCGGCACCGTGCGGAGTCTCGAGAGAGGGGAGCCATTGATGGCTGAGAACATGTTCGACGGTTTTGACCACACCCAGTACAAGGAGGAGGTGGAGCAGCGGTGGGGCGCCGACGCGTATGCCGCCGGTGACTCCTGGTGGCGGGCGAAGAGCGATGCCGAACGGAAGGACTACGCGGCGGCGGCCAAGCGTCTCGCCGACGGCTGGGTGGCCGCGGCGTCCGACGGTGAGCGGCCCGAGGGTCCCCGCGCGCAGGAGCTCGCCGCCCGGCACTTCGAATGGCTGTCCGAGGCGCCGGGGATCCCCCGCGAGGGCGGCAGGCCGGCGAAGGACTACGTGATCGGGCTCGGGGAGATGTACGTCGCCGACCCCCGCTTCAGCGCGGTCTACGGAGGACCGGAGAAGGCTGGGTTCGTGCGCGACGCGCTGCGGGCCTACGCCGACGCGAACCTCTAGGCCCCGGCCCGGATCCGCTGATTCCGGCGCGGCCCGCCCGCCCTGCCGCGCCCTCCCGGAAACCGGGAGGGC
>NZ_WIAE01000024.1:0-23270 GCF_009828605.1 Arthrobacter zhaoguopingii
ACCAGGCCGGCCCGCTCCAAGGAGTTCATATAGACCGATATGGTTGGCTGCGAAAGACCCGTCTTGGCCGCCAGGTGCGTCACGCACACCCCGTACTCCTCGCGGTCCGCAATCGGCTCATACTCCGCGAAGGACTCCTCGGGCGTGCGCAACCACTCCATGATCTGGAAGCGCGTGGGGTTGCCGAGAAGTTTGAGGACGTCGACGAGCGATAAAGACATACTCCATGGTCTCACCACATACCGACTCAGACGCTGCCTCCAGCGTTTCGCATCCCCTCGCCGATGCACTTACCGGGTGCATAGCCATCCCGATTCATTTCGGTCTCGACAGGCCTCCGCTCTACTCCGAAACACCTGATGCTGCGCTTCGCTTTGAGCAAGGCGCCCGTGAGCTGGGAGTGGATCCCGTCATCTTGGAGTGGATCCCGTCATCTTGGCGCCCAGGGATGAGATCACCGTGTGAGCTAACTTCTCATCAAAGGATCCTTTGACCGGATGGTCGCATGGCTCGGAGGCCAGTCAGCGAGCTCCAGCAGTGCCGAAGAAGTTGACGTCTGTCTCCTGTCTCAGCAGTGGGTGTCACTTCGAGTATTTTCAGCAAAGCCGAATAGAACCTTTGATGAGACCGAAGAGTGTAGGAGTAGGGCGCCTCGGATAGCGCGCGACGTTCTCCGGAGGGCCGCAGCTCAGGAGCGCGCGACCGGATCGAGCGACGGTAGCACTGGCGGCAGGTGAAGCGGCATTGATCCTTCAGGGTTCAGATGGTGGTCCCGGAAGGAACATGCGCAGATAGCCAAATGCCTTCTCACGCCACAGGCTGTGGCGCGATTGCAGCTATGGTGACGAGGGCGGATAGCCGCCGACAAATCAGGGGGAGCGATGCTGCACGATCTTCTGGCCGACACCAAGAAGGTCAGCGCACACGTCAGGGACTACTACGTTCAGGACTACCGCCAGGTTCGGGACACCGCGGAACGGACCAGAGTTCGGCTTAAGGTGCCCAGGTAGCACGTTTGCCTACACTCTCATCGTGCAAGTAAACGTGCATCGCTTTCTATCGGGGCGTGCTGGCACAAAGGTTTCAAATGCAGCGCGAGCGGTGGGGAACCGGCTCATGACGAGAATGCTCATCAGCTGGGATCGCTGAACGTTCAGGCAGTGTGCGTAATCCCGAATTACCAGGACGAATCACCTCACGTCGTAACGCGGGTGGGCTGCTATCGCAGGGCGACTCACCCGACCGGAACTCATGGAGATTCACGAGCTCGAGCTGGACGCGTTCGTGCAGACCTAGTGTCCCTGCTGGACCGAAACCGGCCTGGGTGCTGTCGGCTACCGAGCGCCTCTGCTGATGAGGAGTGGTGCGAAACGTCCCGGCCTCCTGAAACAGGAGACCGGGACGGTCGTCATCGTGCGCTTACTTCAGCGTGATCGCGGTGCTCTTGTCGTCGTCGAGCCCGGACTCGATGTCCGCATCCTTGGCGTCGGCCGTGACGACCGGCTCGCCTTCGACCCGCGCACGGTCCTTCTTCACGCCGTCGCCCCTGGTCTTGATTAGGCTGGCAACAGTGGCGACGAGGACGGTCGCGGCGATGAAGAGCAGCGAAAGCCAGATAGGGATCTCGGGCACCCAGAGGAGTTGTTCGCCGCCATTGATGAAGGGCAGCTCGTTGACGTGCAGGGCGTGAAACACGAGCTTCACGCCGATGAACCCCAGGATGACGGCGAGACCCTGCGCCAGGTAGACCAGGCGCTCGAGGAGCCCGCCGATGAGGAAGAACAGCTGGCGCAGGCCCATCAGGGCGAAGGCGTTGGCGGTGAAGACGATGTACGCCTCGTTGGTGAGGCCGTAGATCGCCGGGATGGAGTCGACGGCGAAGATCAGATCCACGAAGCCGATCGCGATGATGGTGAGCAGCATCGGCGTGACGTACCGCGTGCCGCCCTTGGTCACAGTGAGCTTGTCCTCGTGGTACTCGTCGGTGACGGGCAGGACGCGGCGGACGAGCTGCATAAACCTGCCGTCCGCAGGGTTGGCGTCGTGGCTGCCGAAGGCCTGCTTGTAGGCGAGGACGAGCAGTAGAGCGCCGAAGATGTAGAAGATCCAGGAAAAATTCTCAATCAGGCCGGCGCCGATGGCGATGAAGCCACCACGCAGGATGAGGGCGATGATGATGCCGATCATCAGCACCTTCTGCTGGTACTTCTTGGGGACCGCGAAGCCAGTCATCACGATGAGGAAGACGAACAGGTTGTCGATCGAGAGGGCCTTCTCCGTCAGGTACCCGGCGAAGTACTCGCCACCGAACCTCCATCCGGAGACGACGCCGATACCAACGCCGAACAGCAGGGCCAGGCCGATGTAGAAGGCAGACCAGCGGGCGGACTCACCGATGGTCGGTTCGTGTGGTTTGCGCACGTGCGCGAAGAACTCGTAGACGAAAAAGAGGATCGTCACGGCAAGGGTGATTAACCAGATCAGGGGTGTGACCTGCATGAGGGAACTCCATAGGGGTAGGCGTCGGACTAAAGGCGCCAAGGTCTCCTCCGCCCGGCCGGAACCGGTACCGATGGCCCGGGATGCATCAGCGCATCCGTAGTGACGGGTCCATCGCAATCGGGAGTACTCCCCTTGATACATCCACCCTAACGCATCCAGTGACGTGCTTGTTCCTCGAGCCACTCGATGCGGCCAATTGCCCTCCACATACCCAACAGCAGCCAATAACGTGCAGGGAATCGAAGGGAGCGGATTGAAGGCCATATCGGTTCGCCTGATCAAACTGAGGCGGTCTCAACCCGCGGCCACCATCACGAATTATGGTCCGGGTGGTCTCCCGGGTGTGGCCCGTGATCGGCTTTCACATCGCCACCATGCTCACTTCTTTCTGCAGTGGAGTTATCACTCGCACACCTGAAACCTTGTCCGACTGCGATAGACCCGGTGCCCGGCGGAGGTCGGGCCGGCCAGCTGTTCTCGAGGTGGCGGGGCGTGGTTTCTTATGGGGGGTGGGCCCTGGGGGCCCTGGTGGATCAATTGCCGTTAGCGGTGCGGACTGGCCCCCAGGCCGTCATCGCGACTGGTTGTCCGTTGTTGATATCGAGCGGTAGGGGTGTGGGTTGGCGTTGTGCTCCGGCGTATGGCGCCAGCAGAATGGTTCCGGCGCTCAACTCGCTTTGCCCGGCAATGGCGCTCCAACCCAGGTACGCCTCCGCGGAAGCGCCGGGGTCAAGGATTATGCGGGTAGGTCCCGGGTCGTCTGTGAGGAACGAACCGCCACGGACCATCAACACATCCATTGCGTTTCCGCCGCCGTCATCGAAGGCGACATCGGGGTAGCCCTCCAGGACGCACGAAGCCGCACCGGTGTTCGTGATGGTGATGGTCTGGAATCGGTGACCCGTCGCGGCGTCTTGAGAGCCGGGTTCGAGCAGCACGTCCTGTGAGCACCAGTCCGGCTGCACGTTCGGATCCACCGCATAAGAGATGGTAGGGGAGCCGATGACGGTCGGATCGGTGCTCGGTACGGGTATGGGCTGTGCGGGGTTGGCTGCACGGGAGGCCTGATCTGCCAGGGGGTAGGCGATCGCGACGGCGGTCGCCGCGACTACCACGAGGCCTACGATCATCGGGGTCGTTTTCCTGCCGGGCGTGGCCTGCGGAGTGTCATAGCCCCCGGTCTGGGCTTCCCGGGATGGTGTGCTTCGTTCGGAGGTGATCCGCATCAGTGTCATCATTCCCACAAGAGCGGGCAGCCAACCCCAGATCACACCCCAGGGCGTGGGTCGCGCTAAGGCGGCGCCTACCTCCATCAGAGCTGAGAACCCGGGGACCCAATGAGATACCAGGAGCGCAAGGTCAGACACGGCACTTGAGAGGTAGGAGGCGAGGATCATTACAAGCCAGATGGTGACGAAGATACTCACGCGCCGTCGGCCGGCATCGGACATTGACGCCGCACCGGGAAGCAGCAGGCGCAGCAGCAGGACCGCGATGCCTGCGAAAAGGATCCCAGCAAGAATGTGGATCATTATCACCCACATGATGGGGTACGACGTCACTTGCAGGATCGGTGGGAAGGCCACCGAGAGAACACGCCCGATCGAGGAGTAGCTGCCGGTTGAAACCATGGCGCTGATGGCACTTGAGGCCAACCATGCTATCGATCCGATGAGAGACGCGGCGGCGATGCCGACTCCTGATGTGGCACGCATGAATCCTTCATCCTGTGATCTGCTCATGCGCTTGAGCCTATGACACGAACGCTGACCCACCACGCGAGGTCTGCACCCGTGCGGGCGACCGAGAGAGGTCGTGCAGGCGACCGCGAGAACCGACGCTCATGTCATTTCTCGCAATCGCCTGCGCAGCATCCCGCGTCGTTCCGGGTTTGTGCAGGCGAGCAGCACCGGTCTTTGCTTGAGCCGGTTCAACTTCGGCCGCCTCATCCCGACATGGGCCGCGTGATCAGCAGCCGTTGCCCGGTAGGCGGCCCGACCGCCGTTTCGCGCGAGTTCCCTCGAAAATGCTCGAATGAGACCTCCCCAGGGCCGCGAAAACCCCGCGGATAGACAACCCTGCTGGCTGTCTCCTGTCCTGTTTCCTGCGTCTCTTCTCGAGCCGGGTGGCTACCCTGTTGAAGTACCGGGGCGACAATGACGGGTCCTTGAAATGGTGGTGGTCAACCCGCCGCGTACACGCGGACCCAGTCCACCCGCATCTCGCCGGAGCCGTTGGCGGTGCTATCAGGGAACCAGTCCAGTTGCAAGGTCTGGTGCATCGGGCCCGGAGGCTGGTGCGCGGGGTCGGTGTCTTCAAACCACTTCACGCCATCGACGTAGCCCACGATTCCGCGCGGAGACCAGTCAACCGCGTAGTTGTGGAACTGCGTAACGTCCAGAGACCTGGACGACGACGTCTGCAGGTTCGAGCACCCATAGTGGTGGAAGAACCAGATGGAGTTCCAGTCGCCAGTCGTCTCCGCGTAGTCGATCTCGCCGTCACACGGCCAATTTTCACTATCGGGCCACAGGATGGACACCATATGGTATTCGTTATCACCGGACCCTGCCGCCCGGACTTCCCACCGCCCGTACTTCCGATTGGCGAACTTCGCGCCCATCCCGGCAGTCGTGCCATCCGGGGTTCCAGTCATGACCATCTTGGAACCATCCACCATTACCTGTTGAGGACTCCGAACTCCGTTGCCCGCGTGGCCGGCGCTGTTGTAGACATTCCACTTCGTGGCATCGGGCGCGCCAGTGTAATTGAACTCGTCCCCGGTTACACGCGCGCCCCACCCATGGACTACGGCCGCCTCCGGGGACGTGGTTATCGTGTCAGGCGCAGTCGTCACCACCAGCCTTGGGCGCAGGGCGGGGTTTGACGATTCCTTTGACTTGAACGCGATCAACTTCCGCGCGTTGCTTTCCAGCTTGAAGTTCTGCTCGCCGCCCTTGGCGTTGACGCCCTTGGTCACATCCCATTCAACCCAGGAGCCGGCGGCGAATCTGCCAGCCTTCGCAAGCCATGTTCCGCGTGCCGGTGCGTTATTCCATGTGACGCCCCTCTCTGTCCAGCCACCGGATGTAGTAAAGACATCTACGAACTCAGTGGAAGTTGTCGAGGTCTCGGAATACGCCCGAAGTTTGGCTGAAACGACGTGTTCGCCAGCGGGAACTTGCACGGAGAACCGTAGGAGCGAGTTCCGCCAGATAAATGCCCGGCCCTCTGTAGACAAACGGGTGCTGGTCCCAAAGTTCGAAGTCGCTCTGTCCGCCTGCACGTAGCTGTCCATGACTAACGAGGTCGTCGCTACGGCGCTCGCGGTTGTCGGGGTAATGATTGCGAACATCATCAGGATGGACGATGCAACCGCTACGCATCTGAACCGTAATTTCATGCCATGTCGGTTCTGCTGAGTTTGCATTGTCTTCACGCTCGTAGCCTTCATGTTTATCGCTAGTTTCTACTAGGGATTTGATGTATCAGGCTGCTCGGAGCCAGCGTTGACCGAGAAACGACGAAGGCATCATGCGAGCTTCCTGAAAGCCTAAACCTGGAACAATGATTGAGCAATCAATCGCCTATATGTCCGTTGGCACCTCCAGCCCAGCCCAGCGCCCGAGCGGGTCAACACCAGATGATGTGGTTCGGCCGTTGGGAATGTCGAATGCGCCCGAGGCACGCAGGACGAGTATCTCCGCTCTGGGGTGCCCGTCACCGGTCTATCGGCCTGAGTGCCTGGGGTGTGGACATTTTCCACACTTTGAGTCTCGGACCGGGCCGTACCGAAGCCGGACCGGGCCGGACTCGGGATGTTTTCGGGGGAGCGGCCGGGTAGCTGCATGACTGTGGTGAAGGTTTTTGACGTGGTCATCCTCCTCGAGCAGTTCAGGCGAGGGAGCCGCCGTAGGTTGGCGACTGATGTGCACCGTCGCTACGAGCACACCTAGGTCGGGGTGACCTCCTGTCTGCTCGCTGGCGGCTACAGGCACACAGGACGCGGCGACGTGGAATCCGGGGGCGGCCCTCAGACCTTGTCATTTGGAGAGGAGCCCCCGCCTGCTCCGTCTGGCCAGAAGTCACGGAAACCCCGGGGCGGTCTCCGCTGTCGGTACCGCTAAGGTAGGTGCAGCATCGGAGGGTTCAGTAGTGCAACGATGGGGGTCGAGATGGTGGCAACAGCCGAGGATAGTTTGAACCCGGTGATTCCGAATGCGTGGGAACTTACCGCGCAGGGAGCCGGTGCGCTGGCCGTCACTATTGTCGTGGTGGCCCTCATCAGCATCGCGCGGTCCCGCCACCTGACCAGCACGGCGCAGGCCGTATGGGTTCTGATTGTGCTCGCTTTCCCCATCCTCGGTCCGGCTTCCTGGTTGGTCGTTGGCCGGCGCAGCCCCGCACCCACCCCGAGCCACCTGCAAAGCATCGCGCCAACGACCGGGAACCACGACGGCCGCTAGGCGCACCGAGGGAGCCCTCAGCGGGCGGTTCTCCGGGCGGACCGAACGCGACCTGGGGCAGTTCGGCATCCGGCCCTGGGAGCAATCCCGCCTCATGGGCGGGCGTTGAGGTTGTAGATCTCGTTCTTTTCGGCGGAAGTGAGGTCGGAGCCGGCCAGGATGTCCTGCAGCACCGCGGACTTTCCAGCTAGGTACTGGTGGATGTCCATGTTCGGCTCGGCAGCGAGCCGGGATTTCACCGCTGCGTAGCGCTCCCGCAGCCCGGGGTCGGCACGCAGTGCGTCGCGGACCGCCAAATGGTTCCGCAGGGGCAGGCCGCCGGTGACGCAGATGTACACGTTGCGGGTCGGTTGCTCGTCGGGGGCGGTGAATGCTTCGCGGTCCCTTACCCCGAGGTCACCGCGGTGAAGGTAGCCGGCGGCCTCGAGCGCCCGGACCGCCGCGGGAACCACCCCTCGGTCGACGATGATGTCGATATCCAAGATCGGCTTGGCCGACAGGCCGGGCACCGCGGTGGAACCCACATGCTCGATAGCCAGGAAGGGCAGCCCTTCCAGTGCCTCAGGAGCAGATCCTGGACTACTCCTTCGTGCTGTCCGATGATTCGGTAGGCGCACCTGTGCAGTATGTGGTGGATCCCGAGGACGAGTCGTACTTCATCGCGATGGGCCGGCCCTCAGAGTGGGAAGACAATCCCTGGGCACGCATTGGCTCGCTCATTTTCGCCGTCGTGGCCACCCTCGTATTCATTGCGGTAGCAAGTGGCCGCATCATCCCGGAAGATGTTGAGGCGGCGGCGTAAAGACTCATCCCGCGCCCGAAGAAGCCCGCGGGCCGATCGACGGTGGAACCAAAATGATAGTGCGGCCGCTATATGTACCTGGACAGGCAGAGCAAGACTGTGTTGTTGCAAGACCACCACTCAGGCGAATCAGTACATATGCACCCTCAACCCACGCCTCAATGGTTCCATGGCGTCTCCTTTGCCAGGAGGTCACGGAAGCTGCGCGGGAACTGGCCGGTGAGCCGCTGAACGGTATCGGTGACGCGGTCTTCGGATCCTTCTGCGATGGCTACGTCCATGTCGGTCAGCATCGTCGCAAAGGATTCAGGCATGAGCGCACTCAGGCGACCGACCATGTGATCGTAAGATAAACGACGGTGCGCTACTGGTCGATCACTTATTTCGGTGATCCTGGTAGCGATATCATCGAAGCTCAGTGCTTCGGGTCCGGTAAGGATGAGTTCATCATTGGGTGCCTCTTCGTCGGTCAGCGCGTGAACTGCCACCGATGCAATGTCCCCGGCGTCGATGAATCCGACTCGGCCGTCGCCTGCAGCTGTCCAAATGGTGCCATGGTCCCGAATGCTCGTGGCATGTGGGTGCGTTCCAGTGAAGTTCTGCATGAACCATGAGGGCCGCAGCACCGCCCACTGATCAAATAGATCAGGCAGAGCATCGTGCACCATCCCCACCGCTGGGCCGCCTCGGGCAATGGCTGAGGAGCTCAGCAGCACGGCGCGGAGTACACCCACAGCGCGGGCCTGTTTGAGGAACGGCAGCATGACTGACGCTGGGTCAGATTCACCTAAGGGCGGTATGAGGTAGACGCGGTCAACCCCGTCGAGGGCGTCGAAGTGGGTGGACGGGTCATACCAATCAAAAGCGACCGGCGTCGCTCCTGCGACGGCAGTGGCGCGCCGGCTGGCGGCCTTGGCCCGGTAGCCCGCGGCAGCCAGTTGGGCCACGATGCGGGTGCCGGTGGTGCCGCTGGCACCGATGATCAATGCAGTGCCGGTGGTCATCAGTTGGTCCTAAAGTCGGTGCCGGCCGTGGAGACGGCGAGGGGGTTCCAGTAGTCGCGGTAGGAGGTGAAGCAGCCGTTGTGAACAGTGACGACGGCGATATAGGTCATGTCGTACGGGCTGTCCGTTTTCACCATGCGTCCGGTAGCACGCAGCTCCACCACGATGGTCGCCGGGTCGGAGGTCTCATGAATCACGAGGTAGGGAATGTCCTCCAGGTCGATGTGGTCGGGGTAGTTCCGCATGTACGCGGCGATGGCCTCCTTCCCAGCCAGATGCGTGGGCCAGCCGGTGGGGGCGAAGGGAAACTCCATTTGTCCGTCTTCGGCCCACAGCTCGACCCAAGCGGGGACGTTCTTGTCCAGGAGCAGTTGCAAACCGTTGCGGAACGTGTCCGCCGGCGGGATGGGCATAGACATGAGTACTCTCCTAATATCGAAATCGAACCCACGGTCCGGATTAAGAACAATACGGACCAGCGGTCCGCATTGCAAGGAGAGTCGTATGACCGAACGCAAGCCTCGTAAGGATGCCGTCCGTAACCGTTCGGCCGTTCTCGCTGCCGCCGACACCCTTTTCCATGACTACGACAGCTCGAAGGGCGTCACCATGGCCGACGTTGCCGCAGCGGCCGGCGTCGGCAAAGCAACGATTTTTCGAGCATTTGGCGATCGTGCGGGGCTGATTCGGGCGCTGTCCGAGGTGCGGCTCGAAGTAACCATGGACGCCATTACAGCCGGTCCACCTCCCTTAGGGCCTGGTGCCCCCCCGCAACAGCGCATTCCCGCAGTGCTCGACGCCTTGCTGTGCTTTAAGCTCGACAACCGCCACCTCGCACTGGCCCTAGAGGAAGGAGCGGATTTGGGCCCCTACCGGGCAGAGAATTACGACCGATGGCATGATCTGCTCCAGCTCATGCTGGAGCAGATTCCCGGTATGACCCACAGCGACTTCACGGCTCACGCACTGCTTGCCGTCACCCGAGCCGATCTTGTAGATCACCTAGCGGGCAAGGAGCGGGTATCACCCGAACAGATGCGGACACAGTTGGCAGACTTCACTGCCAGGGTCCTCCACCAATACCCACTTTAGGGCGGACATCACCTAGTAGAGGCACCGACTGCCTCGAGATCCGATCGGCAACTCTCGAGATCCGATCGGCAACTATGGGGCGGCCCGTATCTCAGTAAGGGATCCCTCAATCAGACTGACGGGCGTGAGCCTTAACGACTGATGTTCAAGCGCCCGGGCGGCGTTGCCTGCACCTCCACAAGTCTCAGCAATCTGTCTCACCACAGGTGTTCTCATCAGAAAAGCCACGGCCGTTTGATGAGTGCAAGGCAAGGTCGGAGTGAAGTCGTACCTTGATGAATGGCGCTGTCCAGCATCGGGCTTCATCTGCACATGATGCCCGTAGACGGCGGTTCTACGTCGATGAAGCAACCGCCCGTATGCCGTTCCTCCAGCGGGACGCTGCTTCTGAGTTAGCGCGCTACTACTTGCTCAATATGGAATCCGGAACGCGGGGGAGAACCCGAGCCAGGGGCGCGACGCGGGAGCCCCGGGCGAGGCCTCGGAGCGGTGACCGCCGAGCCCGCCGTCCTCAGCCGGGCGCGGGCTCGGCGCCGGCGGCGCGGCTGACCTCGGCCAGGCGCTGCTCCAGGAAGGCGCGCTCCGCGGCGTTCGCCGTGAGCTCCATCGCGCGCCGGTACGACTGAGCCGCGCCGGCGGCGTCTCCGAGGCGGCGCAGCAGGTCGGCGCGGGTGGCGGGAAGGTAGGGGTAGTCGGCGAGCCGGGGATCGGTCGCCAGCTCGTCGAGGAGCGGCAGGGCGGCGGCCGGACCGTCGGCGAACGCCACGGCGGCGGCCCGGTTGAGCGCGACCACCGGGGTGTTCCACACCGCCAGCAGCCGGTCGTAAAGGTGCACGACGCGCGGCCAGTCGGTCTGCTCCAGGGACGGCGCCATCGCGTGCACGCCGGCGACCGCCGCCTGCAGGGTGAACCGCCCCGGTGGGCCGGACGCCAGCGCCCCGGCCGTCACCGTGAGCCCCTCCAGAATCGCGCGCTGGTCCCAGCGCGTCCGGTCCTGGTCGGCGAGCAGGAGCAGCCGGCCCTGCTCGTCGGTCCGGGTGGCCCGGCGCGCGTCGGTGAGGAGCAGCAGGCCCAGCAGGCCGCGGGTCTCGGCCTGCTCGGGGAGCAGCGCGGCGAGGGTGCGCGGGAGGTGCAGGGCCCGGTCGCAGAGCTCCTCACGGACGAGCGCGTCCCCTTCGCCGGCCGTGTGGCCGGTGCTGAAGAGCAGGTGGACGGCGGTGAGCACGCTGTCCAGGCGCTCAGGCAGCTCCGCCCGGCCCGGAACCCGGTAGGGGATCCGCGCTGCGGAGATCTTCTTCTTGGCCCGGGTGATCCGTGCCGCCATCGTCGGCTCGGACACCAGGAAGGCCCGGGCGACGTCGGGCGTGGGAACGTTGCAGACCAGGCGCAGGGTGAGGGCGACTCGGGCCTCGGGGGCGAGGGTGGGGTGGCAGCAGGTGAACACCAGCCGGAGCCGGTCGTCCGGCACCGCGGCGTCGGGCCAGTCCAGGTCGGCCGGGTCGTGCGGATCGACGGTCACCGGCTCCACGAGCAGCGGGAGCTTGCGCCGGAGGGTGACCTCGCGACGCAACCGGTCCAGCGCATGGTTCCGCGCCGCCGTGGTCAGCCACGCGCCGGGCCGCTCCGGGACGCCATCCCGGGTCCAGGCCTGCAGCGCGCTGACGTACGCCTCCTGCGCGCACTCCTCCGCGACGTCCAGGTCGCCCGCGACGCGCACCGTGGCGGACAGCACGAAGGCCCACTCGGAGCGGTGGGCCTGCGCCAGCGCGGCAGCGACCACGTCCGCCTGCATGGCGGACGCGGTCGGCTCGTCGCTGGGAGCGATCAGAACGGGTTCGTCGTCGGGTCCACGACCGGGCGAACCTCGACGCCGCCGCCGGGGGCCGGGCACAGCTTGGCGATCTCGACTGCGTGGTCGAGGTCGCGCGCCTCGACGACGTAGAAGCCGCCGAAGGCCTCCTTGGTCTCGACGAACGGGCCGTCCGTCACCGTGCTGGCACCCTTGATCGTGGTGGCCGTCGTCGTGGGCGCGAGCGCCTCCCCGCCAGCGAGAGACCCACCGAGCTCGAAGACCTGCTTGGTGAACGCGTTGTGCGCGTCGATCACCGCGCCCCACGCCTCAGGCGACGCGTTCGCGTAGAACGCCGGGTCTTCGTAGATGAGGATTGCGTACTTGGCCATGGAACTGCCTCCTGCACTGGGTCGCGGGCCGGCCTGTCCGGCTCCGTCATTAACGACGACGAACATCCTGCCGCCGGATCGACAGCTAGGCCAGGATTTTCTTCAAGATTTTTCCGGCGCTGCCGCCGCCGTGCGTGCCGGAGTCCGCATTGCGTGCTGAAGTGCACTCCAGCGGCCCCACCTGACGCGTCTCCATGGCCATGGAGCAATTGAGCAACTGAGCCGTCATACCTGGTTGCGAGGAGCGCCGCCTCGGCGACGTCATCGTGACCCCGAGCGAAGAACGCGCCCAGGCCGACCTCTTCGCCGCAGCCGCACCAGCAGGTGCCCATAGGAATCAGGGAAGGATGCTCTGTCATGGCCATCCAATCAAGGTAGGGCTTCGAGAAGCACCGTCAAGAAGCATCGCCGCGCAGGCTCCACATCGAGTCGGCCATTGTCATTGCTCGGTACTCGTTGTCGAGCACAGTAAGCCCGGCGATGGGCAGCCGCATGGCGTCCCAGATGGGATCCTCGTGCGGCACGACGCTGATAGGTCGTTTGATGCTGGGAGACTGGCTCGGTGAGTTCCTGTCAGGACTTCACGGGTCGCAGTTGTGGGTGGGGCAGGTGGTGAGTCACCAGGGCACGACTCCGCCGTCGTCGAAGAAGCCGCCGCGGGGGCCGTCATCTGGAAGGGTGGCCAGGTGTAAGGCAATCACAGCGCCTTGGTCGGCCGTGCGCGGTGAGTTGAATCCGGTGAAGTCGGTGGCCACGTAGCCGGGGCAGGCAGCATTGATGATGATATTTGTGTCGTTGAAGGCGCGTGCATACTGTGTCGTGATGCTGTTGAGCATTGTTTTCGATGAAGCGTAGGCGGCCAGGATCGGACCGGTTTGCCGGGTTAGGGAACCCATGTTGCTGGATATGTTCACGATGCGCGGCGAGGTAGCGCGCCGGAGAAGGGGCAGCATCGCATTGGTCACCCGCACCACTCCGAAGACGTTCGTCTCGAGCACGGTCTGCATCACACCTAGATCAAGGGTTGTCGGGTCCTGCGCTCCGGCATCGGCTCGCCCGGAGATGCCCGCGTTATTGATGAGGACATCGAGCCGCCCGACCCTTTCCTCAATGGTTACAGCCGCTGCAGCGACGCTTGACTCGGACGTCACGTCGAGGGTCACCCCAAATGCATCGGTGTCTGCGGCATGCAGCTTCTCGACGGCGTCGTCGCGCCGCGTTTCATCCCGGGCACCGACGATGACCGTGTATCCCAACCGGCCGATGCCTTCTGCGATCGCGTAGCCGATGCCTTTGTTGGCGCCGGTAACCAGCGCGACTTTGGTGTTATTCATGGTCTTCATCATGAGTCCGGGCGAGGTGGTCCGTCCAAGACCGACTGGGTCCCCTGTGATACCCGGGAGGTATCAAGCGGTAGGGTTGATTGTGTGATTGACCTTGAGACCCGGGAGCTGCGGTACTTTGTGGCCGTGGCGGAACAGCTGCACTTCGGGCGGGCAGCCCTCCAGCTCGGCATCGCTCAGCCGCCGCTTTCCCGTGCAATCAGTCAGCTTGAACGACGCCTCGGGGTCCGCCTCTTTGATCGTGATCGCCGCGGGGTGGATTTGACCGACGCGGGACGGGTGCTTCTGCGTGAGGCCAGGGCAGCCCTTGAAGCTGTCTCGGCTGCGGCTCTACGGACGCAGCGGGCGCAGCACGCAGGGCGGGCATTGGTGCTGGCCTCGAAAGCTGGAGCTTCTCATCGTTTGTTGCAACGGCTCCTGGAAGCCTGCGCGGGTGAGGTTGGTATGGCACCGCCTGAAGTTTTGCTTTGTGAGGTAGGCGAACAAGCGGGACTGCTGCGCAGTGGACGGGCCGATGCTGCGCTGATGCACGTACCAGTCGATGACCTCACAGGGTTCGACTTCGAACCGCTTTTCACTGAGGGGCAGGTCGTGATCCTGCCGGCAGGGCACCCGCTCGCATCACGAGACCAGCTTCTCCTCAAGGACATTGCGGAGGTGCCGGGCCTGCCCATGGCCCGATGGCCACGAATCGACGGGACATACCCGGACGGCCCCGGACCAGAAATTCATACCCAGTCCCAGCTCGCACAGCTCGTTGCTCTCGGCAAAACGCTGCTCGTTATCCCTGCCTCCAGTGGTGCCTGGCAGTGGAAGGAACACGTTGCCGTGCCGGTCACCGACGCACCGGAGATCACAACCGTCATCGCCTGGCCGGCAGGACCGCCCTCACCCGCGATCACCTCTCTGCTCAACGCGGCTAAAGCTCTCCACACTTCTGCAGATGTGACCGCTTGACCGTCACATGACTCCTGGCGGTTCTGAGTGGCGAGAGTGTGGGCCAGGCGGTAGGAGTCTCTCCCATAGCGGGCGATGGTCTTCGCGAGCATCTTCTCGTCGGCGGCTTCCACCAGTTCATTCACGAGCCGGGTGGCGAGCGTGTAGTTGACCCGGTACCCCTTCTCCGCAGCCGCGGTTCCCAAGCCGATGAGCAGGTGAGACTTGCCGGTGCCGGAATCCCCGATCAGACACGGGGCTGGCCCTTGCGGATCCACTCCCCGGTCGCCAGAGTATGCATGGTCGCGGCGTTGATGCTCGGGTTCGCGTCGAAATCAAGGTGCCCAAGCCACTTATCCCGCGGGAAGTTCGCGGCTTTCACCTGCCGTGTCGAGGAGCGGCGATCCCGATCGTCACACTCGGCCAGCAACAGCTCGGCGAGTAGGCCGAATCTGTCCAGTACCTTACAGAGCCAGTCGAATACTTTTCCTGCAGCGGCGAGAAGCTTGACCGGCCTCGTGCGGCAATTGATGCGGAACTGATGCCGCGTTGACCCTGGTGTCGGGGCCAAGGCCACGGCCGAATTACGTGCCGTCATGCTGGATGTGGCGCGTTCAGAGTTTGGGATCACACCGCTTTTCGAGGACGATGATGCAGATCGCGGTGAGGACTCCCAACGCTGCTCCGATGGTATTCATGAACCAGTCATCTGTATCGCAGGAACGTCCCAGGGCAGATACCAGTGCTTGTGTGAGTTCTATGAGGACAGATAGGCCAGACACAACGGCGAACACCCGGAAGGGACGTCGGAAGAGCAGTGTTGCGAAGAGAGCAATAGGTAGCAACATCGCCACATTGGCCAAGGTATCGACCCCTTGGAACGGCGCAGAGAACTGGATAGTGCAGAAAAACTCTGGTTCAGCTGATGAGGGTGAGAGCGTCAGAACGAGAGGCCCCAGGAAACTTAAGATTACTAGGACGACAAAAGATTTGTTTGCCCTCATCCGATACAGAACCCACGCGAGGACGGCACCAACGGCGATGACGACCCAGAACAGGACGCGGACGAGCACAGGGTGTGCAGCAAGGACGGTGCTGATCATGGCACTGCGCCGTCGATGTGCATCGTTCTACCATCCCTGAAAAGTGAGCCCTCAAGCTACACTGTCGACCAACCACACAGCGGTATGCCGACGCGCTACATCGACGGAGCGGCTGCGGAAGGATCATCTAGCAACTTTCCGCATTCATGCAAAAGCTAAGGGACAGCTCACCCGGAAACCGGACCCTCACCGCTCATGCTCGAGCTGGAGTCTCAGGCACCGTGGTGTAGCAGGAAGCCCATGCCGGGGTGGCTACTGATGCATCGACTGCTCCCAGATGTCCTGGTCATCGTTATTCCTAAGTCCCACAAAAGAGTGGTAGATTACTCACATGTCACCGCCTCGCACCCTCAGCACCTCGGAAGAGCGTCGCAGTGACGTTCTAGTGGCCGCTACGCACGCCTTTGCAGGTCGCGGATATTGGGGGACCAACACTACCGAGGTGGCCCGGGCGGCAGGCATCTCCCAGGCCTACCTTTACCGGCTCTTCGCTAACAAGGAAGAACTCTTTGTAGCCGTTATCGGCGAGGTGCGCCGCAGGCTCGAGCAAGAGATTTCCCGCGCCCTCGTCGGAGTGGAGCCAGGCAGCGAACTGAGAGCGCTGATGTCGGCCTCCGACCGTGGCGCGCCCTCCGACCAGGATGCGGCGATGGTACTGCTGCACGCCGCGGCCGCATCGAACGTCGAACCCATTGGGGCGGCGGTGCGCCAATGCTACCGGGACCAAACCCGCTATCTTTCTGAACGGGGACTTAGCGGTGCTGATATTCGTTCGTACTTCGCTTGGTCCCAGTATGCGAACACTCTTGGTGCTGCTGGCATAGCCCCGGGTCGGGCCGATGCCGAACTGAGCCGCCTCCTCCCTTCCTAACTGCGCCGGGCCGCCGGCAAGATTCCCAGGGCCGACGGCCCAAACCTCCCCCCACATTTTGTTCTCGTATCGCTCTCTTTATGGTGAGTGATTTACCACTCTATTCGAAAAGGTTCCACCTGTGTCTCTACAAATTGTTACTAGACGGCATCCGCTGCTGCTTCCCCTGCTGGCATTCGCCCAGTTCCTCCTGGCCCTTGACTACAACATTGTGCTGGTTGCCCTTCCTGACATGGGTGAAGACCTGGGCATGTCCGAAACCGCGCTGCAGTGGGTGGTGAGTTCATATGCCCTTGCCTTCGGCGGGTTGCTGCTGCTTGGCGGCCGGCTCGGTGATGTGTTCGGAAGGCGCCGGCTGATCCTGCTGGGCCTAGCTCTTTTTGCTGTCGGATCCCTTGCCGCCGCACTGGCAGTGAACCCGGCCCTGCTTCTCTCCGGGCGGGTGCTCCAAGGTATCGGCGGCGCACTGCTTTCTCCTGCCGTCTTAGCAACCATCGCTGTCTCGTTTGAAGAAGGGCCGGCCCGCTTCCGCGCCTTGGCGATCTGGGCCTCTGCAGGAGCGGTGGGACTCGCACTCGGATCCGCCCTGGGCGGGATCCTGATGGCCTTCTTCACCTGGCGGGCCACTTTCCTGCTCCTGGTTCCGTTGGCCATTATGGGTCTGGCTGGAGCCTGGCGGGCGGTTCCACATGAAGACTTCGATGCCGAACGCCGTTCGGTGGATCTTTTGGGCGGGATTTTCGCTGCACTCGGCGTTGCTGGAATCGTGTTTGCCCTGGCCGAACTTCCTACTCGTGGGGCGGACGCGACCGTTCTTGGTGCCGCCGTCGCCGGCGTCGTTCTGCTTACCGCGTTCCTGGTTCGACAGAGAACCGTCAGCAACCCGCTGCTGCAGCTCTCTCTGTTTCGAAGCCGGACGCTGACGGGCGGATTGGTTGCCATGGTTCTCTTCACGGGATCCATTGGCACTAGCTACTACATCTTTACTTTGTTCACCCAAAGCGTGCTCGGCACATCGGCAATGGTTACCGGGCTGGCATTCCTGCCCTGGGGCATTACCGCACTCCTTGCCTCGACCCTGGCTAAGGTTGCTCTCAACCGCCTTGGCATTCGCGGCGCACTGATTCTTGGGCTGTTGATCGCCGCCGCGGGCACTGCCGGGTTCGCCTCGTCCCTCACCTCCGACGCGTCGCTGGTGGTGGTGGTTGCATGGACCGCTCTGCTGGGTATTGGCCAAGCCGTGAGCTTCGCCCCCTTGTTTGCATCGGCAGGTGCAGGTGTCCCTGCAGGTCAGCAGGGCGTTGCTTCCGCACTGATGTCCACCATCCAGCAGATCGGTACCGCCCTCGGACTGGCCGTTCTGATCGGCCTGGCAACCTGGACCATAAATACCTCCGGCGCCGTTGGTGTCGAAGCCACAGCTAACGGCCTGCAGATTGCCACCTGGGTGGGGGCGGGCATCCTTGCCAGCAGTGCTGCACTCACCGCACTCATCATGCCAGGAAGGAAGTAGCGGCTCGAGCGGCACGCAAGAGCGGCCAAGTTGCCTGCCTGCTGGAGAGAAGACGGTGGCCTGTACGAGAACGGCGTCCTGACTCACATCCAGGGGCTCGATGACCGGACGCCCGCAAACCACGGCGCCGACAACCATCGAGGGCAGAGAACCGGGCAGATAGGTCGATGGGGGCGTGTTGATCAACCGCTTTGGCTCGACCGAGACCACTCCGCACCACGTCAAAGCAAAAGCCACTCGATGAGGTGACCTAAATGAGGCCGAGGCGTTACGCGCCTGGGGCCTCATTCAGGTTTAACTGGGTGGAAGGGACGTATCGCTATGCACTGCTTAGGCTTGCGCTCGGCGATACGCCGATAGACGGTGTCCAGCGACACGCCGAGGTTGTGGGCCGATGGCGGACCGGATGTGGAAGCCGGGGCGGTAGCTTCGCTTCGTCCTGGGAAGAAGTGCCGCTCCTGTCCGCGGGGTGCGGCTGGTCGGGGGAGGCCTTCGTGGGGAGAAGTGGGGGTGTCGACAGTGTCCACAGTTTGGGCCTCGGACTGGGCCGTACCGGTGCCGGATTGGGCCGGATTGGGCCGGATTGCGGATGTCTTCGGGGGAGTGGCGAGTATTCATGGACTGGAGTCCGGTTCGAGTCCCACTTCGGGCACAAGTTTTCCCAAGTTAGAGGCCCTTTTGCTCTCTGACTGTGGACAACCGGCGCAATTCTGCGGTCCGGGTGCCGGGTCTGGTGACTGTTTTGGAGTTTTCCTGGGTGGGGTGACTCTCTTCTCTCGCGAAGCCGAAGCGATCCGACTGATGGTTTCCTGGGAAACCTTCGCTCCGCAGACCTCGCTGAAGTGCGCAGCGATTTCACAGGTGGTCAACCCGCGGGCCGGGAGCACGATCTAATCAATTCCATCCAGACGCCGTTTTCGCTTCAGAACGATCACCGGCTCGAAGGCACTGTCCCGGCCTCTAGGGACCTCAGTTCTAACCGGCCCGAGCTCGGTCAGCACCGTCCTCAACCGCGTCCCGTTGTGCGTATTCAACGTAAGCGGCGTCCAGCCGCGCTCATGCCCGAGGTGCTTCGTCCACTTCTCGGCTATAACGACATCCCAATAGTCCGGGGATACCCAGTAGCCGATCTGAACACCACTTTTCTGGGGTCCGGGGGTTGGTCCTACGTGGGCGGGACGGCTCGCGGCCCGCTCGCGCCGAGGTCGGTCAGGGACTGAGGTGTCTTGCCCACCAAGCCGGCGCTGATGATCGTGTCCCAGCCGGGCAAGGCGGCCAGCGTCAGCGCGGCACGGCGCAGCCACAGACGCGACCGTGAGGAGGGCAGGAACCACTGCGCGCTGCGGCGGCCGGCTTCCTGCGTGGCCTGGACGACCGGCTTCCATGCCTGCTCATATCGGATCAAGGCGTCCTCGACCAGGCCAGCGGCCATCAGCTGTTCGCCGAGGACGTAGGCGCCGGCAACCGCCAGTGAGGCGCCCTGGCCGGCGAGCAGGGAGACGGCTTGGCAGGAATCGCCGAGCAGGACGACGCGGCCGCGATGCCATCGTGGTACCTCAACTTGGGCGACCAGATCGTAGTACAGATCGCGCGGCGGCGGACAGCTCTCCAGCGCGTGGGGTACGACCCAGTCGAGTGAGGAGTAGGAACGTTGCACCGCGGCGCGGGTGTCTGCCGGGACCGCCGCGACCGGGTCGCGGTGGACGGCGAACGCGGCGACCCGTCCGTCGCGCAACCCGTAGAACCCCATCCCACGATCGACCGTGTCGGTGAGGGCATACCGGTCGCCGATGCGTCGCCGGATCAACGGGTCGTCGAAGATGTAGGCGGCCGTGTGGATGCCCAGATAGCGCAAGAACTGCGCTTCATCCCCGAAGACCATCTGACGGATTGTGGAGTGAATGCCGTCCGCGCCGACCAGCAGATCGACCTCCATGGCAGTGCTGTCGGTCAGGACTACGTGGACGCTGTCTGGCAGGAGTTCCAGGGACGCGACTGTGCACCCGTAGCGCAGCTTAGCCCCCGGTGCGATCTGCTCACGCAGTACTCGTTCCAGATCGGGCCGCATCAGGGTCAGCAGCCGTCCTCCGGCCAGTCGGGCTCCGCGCACGTAGTCGATACGTGCGCGGGGTCGTCCCGATGCATCGACGTAGGTCACCTCCTCGATCGGATAGGCGAGCTTGTGCAGCTGCGGAAGCAGCCCCATCGCCTCGGCCGCGTCATAGCCCAAACCGAAGAAGTCGAGCATGTACCCCTGCTCCCGGGGACGCGGCTTTCGTTCCACTACAGTGACCTCCCACCCGTGGGCGGTCAACCGCTGCGCCATCGCGAGACCGGCGATGCCGGCTCCGCAGATCAGTGCTCTCATCGCCTCTCGCTCCCCGCCTCCTCTTTGCCGTTGCCGGGGTTACCCAGCAGTCGGTGCAGCACGGGCCCGATTTCCCCCGTGGTCATCGCCGGCTGCACAGCGCGGTGAAGCATCACACCGTCCAGCGTTGCTATAAGCACGGCGGCCGTTGCGGCCGGCGCCGGTGTGCCCTGCGCGTCGAGCCAGGCCGTCAGGGCAAGGCGCGCCTCCTCGAGGATGCGGCTGAGCTCCGCCCGCAACTGGGAGTCCCGGGTCGCCGCCAGGTAAGCCTCGACGAACAGGAGGGACGTCGAGTCCGTACCGTCGAAGTCCTCGAAGGATGCGAGCAGTTGCCCCATCGCCTTCTCCCCAGATTCTGCTCCTGAGAGTACAGGCGGGACCGCGGCCAGCACCTGCCCCATCACCCCGACAGCGGCCTGCCGGAGAAGCGACTGCACCGAGTCGAAGTGGTAGTGCACCAGCCCCGGGGCCACCCCGGCCTTCTGGGCCACGACCCGGGTGCTCACCCCACGCCAGCCGAGCAGGGGGATCAGCTCCGCGGCGGCCGCAAGCAACCGCCCACGGACCTCGACACCGCGCTCAGCCGACGTCGGCGAACTCATTCCTCCACCATTGTTTGGGCAACCACCTTGGGCATCTGCCCAAATAATAGCCGGCCCCGGCCTATAGCGGAAGATGGTGGTTCTGAGGCGGCCTCCAATCCACGGCTGTTCGACACCATCGGCCTCGAACCTGCTGTCCAACCAGTTGCATTCCTCCCTGGCAGTGCGAGCGTATCGAACTTAGTGCGGCTGTCTGGGAAGGCCTCTAGGGGGGGGCGGGTGTGGACAGTGTCCACACCCTGGGTCTTGGACTGAGCCGTACCGGTGCCGGACTGGGCCGGATTGCGGGTGTCTTCGGGGAGTGACGTGTTCTCAGGGGCTGGAGTCCGGTTCGAGTCCCACATCGGGAACATGTTTTCCCGAGTCAGAGGCGGTTTTGCTCTCTGGCTGTGGACAATTCGGCGCAATGTGCGGTCCAGTTGCCGGATCTGATGGCTGGGCTGGGGTGTGCTCCTGAGACCCGGAAAGCGGCCACATGGGTTCCGGGGCCGACCCGCTGAACACCGTCTCGTCCAACCCCAAAACTACAGCGGGATGGGAATCGAGGAGTGGGGCCGGTATCACCGGTGCACTCAGGGCTGCGCCCTACGCCTCCCTACCTCATGCTTGCACTTGATGAGTCGATGACGGGCAGTCGATCCTTCAGCGATGATTGTGCCGCTACCCAGTGCCCGGTGATCAGCCCCTCCTCGACGCGGATGACCTCGATGACGGCCAGTCCGAGATCGCCTGGGAACATCGTCAAGTGAGAGTGCACGAGGACCAGGTTCTCCTCGGCTACAGCCCTGTTGGCCTCCAACGACGCCTCCGGGGCGTGGGCGAAGACACCGCTTACGAGGCCGATGAAGGCTTCGGCACCATCGAATGCGTCGGATTATGCTGCGTATGCTGAGGGCCGAGGTACCGCTCCGAGGCCTTTGCGGGTTTGCGCTGGACAAAGGCGGTGTCGACGAGATCAAACCCGGGCTGCTGGTTGTCTATGGCGATCGAGAAATGGTGGCTTATCTGGGAATCCTTGATTGCGAACCCCGCGGCGGCTGGCTGGACGGCGTGAGTGAGAGGGTCAGCGTGTGGTCTCCTGCCGGGGTAGTACCGGATAGACGTGTCGGGCACCTCTGCGATTCCGAGAATTGAAGCGATGTAGGTGTAGGGCATGAAGTGTCATCACCACTAGTTCGATCAGCGCCGTCGCCAAGCATGGGAGACAAGGAACTGACGCCGGCGCCATTAGATCTGCGGCGTAGTATGCGTCTATCCAAGCAATATCTGCCCGTTCAAGCCAGAGGAGCCCATGATGTTGCAGATCAGCGAGATGGACGACCGGGTCACCTTGAACAGCCAACTTTCCAATGAAGTGGGGCCCGTCGTTCTCATCAACACCTTCCGGGTCGCGTCAGAAGACGCTGACCAGCTGCTAGACGCCTGGGCTGCCGATGCCGCCTACCTGAAGACCAAACCGGGCTTCATCTCCACCCAGCTGCACCGAGGCATCGCCGGAAGCGGAGTGTTCCTCAACTACGCCATCTGGGAGTCGGTTGAGGCCTTCCGCAACGCCTTCGGCGATCCGCACTTCCAGGCCAAATTTGCCCAGTACCCTGACTCAACAGTTGCCTCGCCCCACCTCTTCCAGAAGGTGGCGGTGTCGGGAATCTGTGTCGACCGGTAGTCTCCAGGAACTAGGGGGAGGGTGCAGCCCTCCCACCGCCCGCGATCCAGGCCAGCTGTCCACTAGACGGCGGAGTCGCTGTGACTGGCTGCGGCGGACGACTCAACCTCCCCCTCGGTGACGGGGAGACATGGGAAGCGCACTGGGTCGCCGGCGTTGGATACTTCCCACCAAAAGCGCGCGAGCTGATCCAGCATCTGGAGCTCGACCGTGGCCGGTACCGTCAGCCAGGACATCTGAGCGCGGAGCGAGCTGGGAAAATAGGTCCCCCAAGTTGCGCCGCGGCCTCGACGCTTTGCGTCGCGGGAGCACGCGCAGGGGCGGACGGGGTATTGACCGAGGCTCATCGGCGCTCGCTGGTGAGGACGGGAAGCGCTCTTGCTGCATTGGAGGCAGTCACACTTGCCTTCCAGACTGTGCGTGGCGGAAGTCAGCAGCGAGTCGCCGCTTCGCATGAGGCCACAGCCTGAACCGCACGGGGCGGTTGGGGCGATCGCGGAGCAGCCAGAGCTGATGCCACACACTCGGTAGCTTCATCGGCGAGGGGATGCGAAACGCTGGAGGCAGCGCCTGAGTCGGTATGGGGTGAGACCATGGAGTATGTCTTTATCGCTCGTCGACGTCCTCAAACTTCTCGGCAACCCCACGCGCTTCCAGATCATGGAGTGGTTGCGCACGCCCGAGGAGTCCTTCGCGGAGTACGAGCCGATTGCGGACCGCGAGGAGTACGGGGTGTGCGTGACGCACCTGGCGGCCAAGACGGGTCTTTCGCAGCCAACCATATCGGTCTATATGAACTCCTTGGAGCGGGCCGGCCTGGT
>NZ_WIAE01000025.1:0-21294 GCF_009828605.1 Arthrobacter zhaoguopingii
CTGCGCGGGCGCCGCAACGGGCTGCACTTCCTGGAGATCGGGGCCACGGATGAGCAGTTCGAACACCTCGCCACGGTGATGAACACCGCCACCAACCCCCGCCTCCCCGGCACCGGTGCGGGCCCGGGCACCGGATCCGGTGACGAGTCCGGCGGTGGAGGAACCCGTAACGACATAACCGGTGACGCCCCGGATAGTGGATCACACCGCGCCTCCCCGTTCGGCGCAGACGAGCGGCCCACCCGGGCGCAGCAGCTGCTGGCGGGCCTGGTGGGCGCCTGCAGGATCGCCCTGGCCACCGACGGCCTTCCGGCCGCCGGCGGGCACCGCCCCCAGGTCATGGTCACCATCGATTACCGGACCCTGACCGGCGAGCTCGACCACGCCGGCGATGCGGTGTTCGCCCAGCAGATCCCGGCCCGCAGCATCCGCCGGCTCGCCTGCGACGCGGACCTGATCCCCCTGGTCCTGGGCGGCAAAGGCCAGGTCCTGGACCTTGGCCGCGCCCAGCGGCTGTTCCCACCGCACCTGCGCCGGGCCCTGGTGGCCCGGGACAAGGGCTGCGCCTTCCCCGGCTGCACCATCCCCGCCACCTGGTGCGAGGCCCACCACATCACCCCGTGGGAAAAAGGCGGCACCACCACCCTCGGCGACGGGGTGCTGCTGTGCTCCCACCACCACCACCGCATCCACGACGGACCCTGGACCGTGCACTCCCGGCACGGCATCCCCTTCTTCCTCCCACCCCACCACCTCGACCCCGACCAAAAACCCCGCCGAAACAGCTACTGGACAGCCCGACCCCCCAGGAGAACCACCGACCCCCTACGTGAATGAGCGTCCACCAAAGTGACGCACACGGCGCTGGATTTCACCCGGCCGTTCCGGCAAGCGATCCGCACGCAGAGGCCGCCGACGGATCTCCCACCTCGCCGCCGCCGGCCGATCTCCCACCCCGCCGCCACCGGATTGGTCTCCCCCATCGCACTAAGGGCCCCTGATCCGCCGAGAATGCAAGCCCGCCCCTTGCCATCTGACAGCCCTGCGCGAGCACTAGTTGGGCCAATTTCTCCCTGTGGCACTTGACACTTCCAATCTTTTGTCTGAGTCTTGGACGGAAGCTGCAATGGAGCACTCTCGATCGGAGCACCAGTGAAGAACACTCCTCCCCAACAATCGCCGTCGGCGGAAAGGACGTCACCTACCTCCCGCCGAACAAGCGCAACATGTCGATGGTGTTCCAGTCGTACGCTGTCTTCCCGCACCGCAAGGTCCGGTATAACATCGGCTTCGGTCTCTCCATGGCCAAGAAGCCCAAGGAGGAAATCGATCGAAAGGTCGCCTGGGCCGCCGACCTGCTGCAGCTCGGCCCCTACCTCGACGCCCTGCTGCGTCTCAACTTCCGATCGGAGCTGAAGAAAATCGTCAAGGATCTCAAGACGACCACCGTTTACGTCACCCATGACCAGAGCGAGGCACTCTCCCCGGGGGACCGCGTGGCCGTCATGCGGAAGGGACAGATCGCCCAGCTGGGTGATCCGCTCGATGTCTACGACGCACCGGCGGACCGGTTCGTGGGCGGCTTCATCGGCTCCCCGCCGATGAACTTCATCAAGGCGGCGGTCTCCGGTGACGGCGGTGCACTGATCGTGGGCGACCAGCGCCTCCGCGCCCCGTCCCTGCTGCAGTCCTACTCGAGCACCGATGTCCTGCTGGGGGTCCGCGCCGAAAACGTCGCTGTCGACACCCAGCGCTCCTCCGGAGACGTCCCGGGAACGGTCCTGGTGGTCGAACCGATGGGTTCCTCGATCCTGCTCACGGTGGAGGTGGAGGGCCAGACCATCAAGGTCCAGGCACCGCCGACCTTCCGCACCTCCCCCGGCTCCACGATCTGGCTGACCTTCTCCCCGAACAGCATGCGCTTCTACGACAGCGAAACCGCGATGGCGCTGGTGGCACGATGAGCACCGAAACCCTCAGCACCGCACAGCTGCGCGCCGCCGCCATCGAAGTCCTGCGCGTGAACGACCTGGGCACCATGACTACAGCGGCACCCAACCTCTACCCTCACATGTGGAGCTGGGATGCGGCCTTCATCTCCATCGGCCTGGCCCGGGTCAGCGTTCCCCGCGCCATCACCGAGCTGCGGACTCTCCTGGCCGCCCAGTGGTCAACCGGCATGATTCCCCACATCGTCTTTACCGACGACGACACCGGCTACTTCCCCGGATTCGAACGCTGGGGAACCGCCACCGCCGCGGCGCTCCCGCCGGGGACCCGGACCAGCGGAATCTGCCAGCCGCCGGTCCACGCGATCGCCCTGCGCCACATCCTCGACCGGGCACGCGAGAACGGCGGAAGCGACCAGCACGCCGCCGAGGCCTTCCTGGCCGAGTCCTTCGACGGCTGGCTCGCGTGGCACCGCTGGCTGGCTACCGTGCGAGACCCCGATGGCGTGGGCCTCGTGGAAATCCAGCACGGCTGGGAATCCGGCTTCGACAATTCCCCGCGCTGGGACGGACCGTACTCCCGAGTCACCCCCGGGAAGGTCGAGCCGTTCACCCGCCGGGACACCCTGTATGTCGCCGACGCCAGCGAGCGCCCCGACGACGCCGAGTACACCAAGTACCTCTGGCTCGTCCAGCAGATGGCCTCGGTCCGGTTCGACGACGACGCGGTCCGCGACACTGTCGACTTTCGGGTCCGCGACGTGTTCTTCTCGGGCATTATGGCCGCCTCGAGCGAGGTGCTTGCCGGGCTCGGGGACGAACTCGGCCGCACCGGGGAGGCCGCCGAGCTCCGCGAGCTGGCCGCACGGTTCCGCGCCGGGGTGGCGTCCACCGTCGATCCCGCCACCGGTCTGGCCCGTGACTACGACGTGCTGGCCGGCGAGTGGATCTCCACCGACACGGTCTCCGGCTTCGCACCGCTGGTGGCCGGCGGCAACCCCGGCCTGCTCGAACGTCAACGCGACCTGCTCCGGGGACCGCAGTGGATGGGACACCCGGACCTGCGGTTCCCGCTGCCGCCCTCCACCTCTCCCTCGAGCCCGGCCTTCCGCCCCCGCACCTACTGGCGCGGACCGGTCTGGCCGTTCCTCAACCTGCTCCTTGGCTGGGCCAGCGCCCGCGACGGGCAGGAACACCTCTACGGAAGCCTGCGCTCTGCCTCCCTGGACCAGCTCTCGGACCTGAAGTTCGCCGAATACTACGATCCCCTGAACGGAACGCCCCTGGGCAGCTTCGCCCAGGCATGGTCGGCCGCGGCGGCCCTCGAATGGATCGGCGCGCCCGGCGGAACATCTCCGGACACCCCGTCATGAGAACCGTCCTCATCGCCAGCGACAAGTTCAAGGGCTCCTTGGACGCCCCCGGCGTGTGCGCCGCCGTCGGCCGCGGCCTGACGGCGCACCGCCCGGACCTGCGGGTGGTGCGCATGCCCATCGCGGACGGCGGGGACGGAACCCTCGATGCTGCCGTCGGCGCCGGTTACGCCCGGCGGGAGGTGATGGTCACCGGCCCCACCGGGGACCGGCTGGCCGCTGCCTTTGCCTGGCACGAGGGGACGGCAACCGCCGTCGTCGAGATGGCCCAGGCGTCGGGGCTCGAAAAACTGCCCGGTGGAATCCCCGCCCCGCTGGATGCCACGACCTACGGCACCGGCGAGCTGGTGCGGGCCGCCCTTGACGCCGGCGCCCGCCGGATCATCCTCGGCGTCGGTGGCAGCGCCTCGACCGACGGAGGCCTGGGGTTCCTTGAGGCGCTTGGCGCCCTCGCCGTCAACCGCCGCGGCCGCGCACTCGGCCGCGGCGGCGGGGCCCTGGCCGACCTGGGCCGGCTCGACTTGACGACGCTCGATGCCCGGCTCGCCACCTGCGAGGTGATCCTCGCGACCGACGTCGACAACCCCCTCCTCGGACCCCGGGGCGCGGCAGCGGTGTACGGACCACAGAAGGGCGCTTCGCCCGCGGATGTCGCCGCGCTCGAGGATGGACTCCGGCACTACGCCGACGCCGTCCACCGTGCCTGCGGGTCCCCCCTCGACGTCAGCGAGGCGCCCGGGGCCGGGGCCGCCGGAGGGCTCGGCTTTGCCGCGCTGGCGGTCCTCGAGGCCACCACCCGGCCCGGAGTCGAGGTGGTCCTCGAACTCGTCGGGTTCGCCGACGCGCTCGCCCGGCTGGGCGAGGGTGACCTCGTGATCACCGGTGAAGGCTCCCTCGACGCCCAGACCCTCAGCGGCAAGGCACCGGCGGGGGTGGCCCGTGCGGCGCTGGCCCGCGGCCTGCCCGTCGCCGCGGTCTGCGGACGGCGGACCCTCACCACCGAGGAACTGCAAGGACTCGGAATCGCCCGCGCGTACGCACTGACCGAACTGGAGCAGGACCTGCAGAAATCCATCCGCAACGCCGACGCCCTGCTGGGCACCCTCGGCCACCGGATCGCCGAGGACTGGTTCCCGGCGGCCTGACCCCGGCGCGGTGCCGGAGGGCCAATCGGCCTGCGGTAGGCTGGACGACCGAACAGGAGGCGACGGAATGGCTGTTGAGCGTGTGCCGGCTGGGCTGGGTGGGGCCGCCTCCCACGGCAGCCTCCTTCACCTGATCCGTTCCACCGGCGGCCTGTCCCGCCAGCAGCTGCTGGCGGCCACCGGCATGTCGCGTGCCACTCTCTACGAACGCCTCGATGCCCTGGTGCGCCGCGGCCTGGTCTACGAGGCCGAACCGCTCGAGGCCACCGGCGGGCGCCGCTCCCGCAAGATCCGGTTCGACGACCGGGGACGCGTGGTCCTCGCCTTCGCCCTCGGCCAGACCCACGCCACGGTCAGCGTCACCGACACCGAAGGGCGGCAGCTGCGCACCCGCACGCTGGCCCACCGCATCTCCGAACCGGCCGACACAGTACTGAGGCCGCTGCTGGCGGCCGGGGGCGAGCTGCTGGAGCAGGAAACCTCGGAGATCCTCACCGGCGTGGGGGTGAGCCTTCCCTCCCCGGTCGAGGCGGCCACCGGCCATGTGGTCCACTCAACGACGATCCCCGGCTGGCCGCCGGACGCCGTCGTCGCCGCCATGTCCGGGCGATGGCCGGTGCCCCTCGTCATCGAGAACGACGCGCGCACCGCGGCGCTGGGTGAACGCAGGACCGACGCTGAGACCCTCGTCTACATCAAGGTCGCCACCGGCATCGGCTGCGGGATCGTTGTGGACGGCTCGATCCTTCACGGGGCCCACGGAGCGGCGGGCGACATCGGCCATATCCGCGTCGCCCCCAACGGACCGGTGTGCAGCTGCGGCCGGCACGGCTGCCTTGCCACCTTCAGTTCGGGGCGCTCCCTGGGCCTCAAGCTCGGCCCTGCAGGCTACCCCACCCTCCCGGAGATCAGCGCCGCCGCCCGGAGGAGTGAACCGGTGGTGATTGACGCGCTCACCGCGGCCGCCGACGTCCTGGGCCGGGCACTTGCGACCACCGTCACCACCATCAACCCGGCCCGGCTGGTCCTCGGCGGCACGATCGGGGTGCTCCCCGCGTTCGTCGACCAGGTGCGGGAGCGGGTGCTTTCCGACGTCGTCGGACGGATCGCCGAGGGCCTTACCGTCGAAGGCGGGGAGGCGGGCGACGATGCCGCCCTCGATGGGCTCACCACCCTGGTGATGCGGAAGGTCTTCGCCCCCGCAACCATCGACGGGTTCCTGCTGCAGTACGCGCTCAGCTAACGCAACCAGCGACCGCCGCAGCGCCCCCGGAGTCAGCTCAGCTCACCGCGTACCGGCGGACGAAGTTCCGCAGGATCCGCGCGGGATGATCCACCCGGAAGCCGCGGGCCCGCCGCATGTAGTCCTCGGCCTCGTCGGGCGGGAAGTACCCGGCGTTGCGGTAGATGGAAATCCGTTCGACCAGGGCATCGACGTCGAGCTCCGGATGGAACTGGGTGGCGTAGAGGTTTTCCTTGATCCGAAACATCTGGATTGGGCAGGCCGGTGACGAGGCAAGGATCACCGCCCCCCGCGGAGGGGTGGCACAGGCTTCCTTATGGCCGACGAAGGCGGTGAAGGCCTCCGGCATGCCCTCGAGCAGCGGATCCTCGGCGCCCGGTCCGCTGAGCGTCACCGTCGCGGCGCCGACCGGCTCACCGAACGTCCGATCGATCACCGCACCCTGGTGCCGGCCCAGCGTTCCCACGCCGTAGCAGGCGCCCAGGAAGGGAAAGTCCTCCGCCACAACCTCGTCAAGGAGGGCGCCGAGTTCCTGCTCGACCCGGCGCTGCTCGACCGACTTTTCCTCCTCGGGGTCCGACGAGTTGTAGGGGCTGCCACCGACGAAGATCCCGGAGTACCGCTCCAGATCGATCGGCGGAAGCGGGCACTGCTCCACCCGCACCCGGTGGAGCTCATCGGGTGCCAGCCCGCCGAAGCGCAGGAACCCCTGATACTCGCCCTCGGCGGCAGCGTCGTCGGCACGGGTGGCCAGCAAGAGATACGGTTTCACCCCTCGAATGCTACTGCGTTGCGCACGGGGCCGCCGGTCCGGACCACCCGGACGGACCACCCGTACGCGCCGCTTCCTCCGCGCAGGTGGTCCGGGCCGATCGGTGCAAGAATTGAAAGGGAAAGCGAAAGCACAACGGGCCCGCCCGAGAGGTACCGGCAGCCGCGCGAGCGGACCCTGCCGCCGGCCCTTCTTCCGACGGAGGACAGGCAATGGACGCAGAGCAGAACGGCAACGCAGGCGTGGATGCCCCGCTGCAGGTGATGAACGTCCCCGAACGCGCGCGATACGAGCTCGTGGAGGAGGGGTCGGGCACCATCGGTTTCACCGACTATCGACTGCGTCCTTCCTCCAACCAGATCCTGCTCCTCCACACCGAGGTCGACCGTGCCTACTCCGGCCGCGGACTCGGGGCGCAGCTTGCCCGCTTCGCACTCGACGACGCCGGCGCGAGCGGCCTGCGGATCGTTCCGCTGTGTCCCTACATCGCGGCCTACCTCCGCACCCACCATGAATGGGACCACCTCATCGACATGCCGGCCACCTCCGCCGCCCGACCGGAAGCAGACCCTTCGTGACCACGGATTCCGAGCCCCGCACCGCCCGCCGCGTCTTCCTCGACAAGGAAGACCCCGCACTCTTCCGCGCCCTCAACGGCCTGGCCCTGAAGGTGAAGGAGACGGCCGAAGCAGCGGGAATCGGTGCGGAACTTTCCGAACTGATCAAGGTCAGGGTCTCCCAGCTCAACGGCTGCGCCTACTGCCTCGACGTCCACACACAGGAGGCCCTCGCTGCGGGCGTCGCCCAACGCAGGCTGTCGGTGCTTTCTGCCTGGCGCGACACCGACCTGTTCAGCGAGCAGGAGCGGGCGGGCCTCGCCCTTGCCGAGAGTGCCACGCTGCTTCCTCCCTCGGAGGTCCTCGATGAGGAACACTCGAAGGCCCGGAAGGTCCTGAGCGACGCCGAGTTCTCGGCGGTGAACTGGATCGCCATCACCATCGGGGCGTTCAACCGCATCTCGATCATCAGCCGCCATCCCGTTCGCGAGTAACGTGGAGCTCCAGGGCCGTCCGGCGTGACAGGGCGTGTCAACGATTTGACGGGGCAGTAAAGGCGCATAGGCTTTCCCCGGGGGCGCACCGGGCTCCTCCGGGGGAGGAATTGGCATGGCATTCGGCGACGAGCTGAGGAGCGCCCGCACGGCGAAGAAACTCACCCAAAGCGAGCTCGGAGCCGGCCGGTACTCGGCGAGTTACGTTTCCCTCCTCGAAAGTGGCCAGCGCCAGCCCAGCAGGGAGATGGCCTGGCATTTCGCCGACCTGCTCCAGCTCGACCCGCAGACCGTCCTCGGCTGGATCCGAACCGGCCCCACCGACGACGGCGGTGCTCTCGCCGCCGCCCTGCAGCACGCCCAGAACGCGTGGGACCTCAAGGACTACGCCCTCGCAGCCTCCGAGTCCGAATATGTGGCCAGCCTGGCCCGCGAGCAGTCGAATTCAGCAATCTGGTGGCACTTCACCAATCTCCAGGCCGAGGCGTACTCAGCCCTGCGGCGCCCCGATCTCGCGGAGGAGACGCTCACCGAACTGCTCGCCCACCCTCTGACCGGTGAATGGCCCGAGCTCGAGGCGACCGTGCTGAGTGCGCTCTCCGTAACCAAACGCGCCACCGGAGCCCTCGACGAGGCGATCACCCTCGCCCGCTCCGCCGTCGCTGCCGCGGCTTCACTCCCCGACCACTCGGTGACCCGCCTCAAATGCGGATTCATCCTCGTGGCTGCCCTGTCGGTGCGGGGGGACTACGAGGAGGCCTGGGAGGAAGCCCTTCCACTCACCGACCTCTCAACGGTTCCGGGCATGTCCTCCCCCACGATCGGAAGGGCAGGCTGGGTGGTGGGCAATATCGCCTTCCGCCGCGGCGACGTGGAAACCGGCCTGGCCCAGCACGCCATCGCGGCACAGCACCTCACCCCCCACACCGACGTGGGGCTCTGGGCGCACTTCAACCGGGCCTCGGCCTCGGCACGCCTCCTTGCCGGCCTCTCGGACGACGCCGTCGAACAGTGTCTCGCCAACGCCGATCTGGGGTTCCGCATCGCCGGCACGGACTCCGAACGGTCCGAACTGCTGCTCGCCTGGGCCCACCTCCAATCGCTGCGCGGCGACCTCGGTGCCGCCTATGCGCTGATCGAACAGGTGAAGGAGCCGGAGGACCTTGAGTTCGAATCCGCAGGCCTCAGGGAGCGCCTCCTTGGCCAGTACCACGCCAGCGTGGACGCACCGGTGCCGGCCCGCAGGCATTACCTCCGGGCGGCCAAGCACTACTCCGACGCCGGGGACCCCGAAACCGCTTCCGAGGTCCTCAACGAACTGCTGGACACAAGCCCCTGACCGGCCGCTTAATGGAACCCGCCCGCCCACCGGCTCAACGCAGGTGGGCGGGCGGAAGCGGAACGGCGGCCTAGGAGCCGACGGCGGCTGAGGCTACGGGCCCCGGCTGCCACTGCGGGAGGATCATCTCACCCTCATCCACGACGTTGTCGTGGGTTTCCTTCGCACCGTTGGTGACGATTGCACGGATCACCTCGACCGGAAGCTTCGGCTTCCGGTTTTCGTCGGTCAGCCCGTTGGCCTCCTGCATCGTGTCGGTGAGCTGGGTGTAGCAGAATCCCGCAAGGACCGGGCTCGTCTGCAGGGCGGAGAACAGGCCACCGACGCGGTCGGCGAAGTCTTCGGGCGAATCGACGGTGGAGTAGCCCCAGGTGACGATGGGGCTGTTCGGCGCATAGGTCACTCCGCCGAACTCGGAAACCATCACCGGCTTCCCGCTTGCACCGGTGGGAAGGGTCGTCAGCCTGCGGCCGGCCGGACCCACACCCTCAACGAGGCCCTCGACCGCCTCAGCGTTCGCATAGTTCGCCTTCAGCCCGTCGTGCGTCGTCGTGTAGTCGTGGATGGTCAGTAGATCGGACTCGGTGTGCTCCCAGCCGTCGTTGGAGACGACGGAGCGGGTCGGATCGAGGGCCTTGGTGAGGTGGTACAGAGCCTGCACGAAGTGCTGCTGGGCGGGATCGTGCGAGATGTGCTGGACGCCCCAGCTCTCGTTGACCGGAACCCAGGTGACGATCGAGGGGTGCGAGATGTCGCGTTCGACCACGCTCATCCATTCGCGGGTGACCCGCTGGACGGCGGTCGGGGAGAATTCGAACGTGCTTCCGATCTCGCCCCAGATCAGCAGGCCCAGGCGGTCCGCCCAGTAAAGGAAGCGGGGGTCCTCGACCTTCTCGTGGAGCCGGGCCGAGTTGAACCCCAGGTCCTTGATCAGCTGGATCTCGTCCTGAATGGCCTGGGAGTCCGGCGCGGTGTACAGGGAATCGGGCCAGAAGCCCTGCTCGAGTACGGAGCGCACGTAGAACGGGCGGTCGTTGAGCAGGAAGTGGCCGCCGGCTTCGCCCACGCTGCGCAGGCCCAGGTAGGACCAGATCTCGTCGAGAACGTTGCCCGCCCGGTCCATCAGGACGACGCGCGCATCGAGGAGCCGCGGGTGGGCGGGCGACCACAGGAGGTTCTCGTAGGCCTGGCCGTTCGCCTGGTGGGCCAGCGCGCTCGTCATGGTGAACCGGGGCTGGGAGGAGAACACCTGATGGGTGCCGAGGGGTTTCCCGCGGTAGCTGAGTTCGACCCGGACGCTCACCTCGTCGACCGGACGGGAGGACAGTTCGACGTCGAGACTCACCGTCCCGCCGGGTACGTCGGTTCGCCACGCGATCCGGCGGACGGAAGTGGCGGGGACGGCCTCGAGCCAGACCCGCTGCCAGATCCCGGTCGAGCGGTGGTACCAGATGACGTGGGGCTCCTCGAGCCAGTCCTGCTTGCCGCGCGGCTGGGAGACGTCGTGGGGGTCGTCCTCGGCCCGGACGACGAGGACGAAGTCCTCCCCGGTCCTCGCCTGCTCCGTGACGTCGAAGGAGAACGGCGTCTGGCCGCCCTCGTGGGTGCCCAGCAGCCGGTCGCCTGCCCACACCGAGGCGCGGTAGTCCACCGCGCCGAAGTGGATCAGCACCCGGTCGTCACCGCCGGTCCACCCGCTCGCGGCAATGTCTGCCGGAGTGAGGGTGCGCCGGTACCAGACCACGGGATGGAAGCCCGTGTCACCGATGCCGGAGCGGGTGGATTCGGGTGGGAACGGGACGAGGATCCGTTTGCTGAAGCTGGTCGTTCCGGCTGCCCACCCGCTGGAAATACCGGTATTTGAGTCGTCATGCTCGAACTCCCATTCCCCCGACAGATCGTGCCAGTGGCGCCGGACGAGCTGGGGCCGCGGGTAGGTGCCGTCTTGGGTGCTTGCACTGAAGGAGGAAGAGTTAGGCATGGCGTCAATCCTGTCCGAATTTTTCAACGCTGTAAAGTTGATTTCGCGAAACGTTCGATGATGACGCGACTTCGGTTGAGGTGCCTGTTCAGGCCGACGGAACCGCCGGCTCGTCCTCGGACACAGCCAGTCCGGAGGACACGGACGGGGTGCTCTGCCGGATCGTGAGTCCATGGGGGACGATCCGGTGCCGACCCACACCGCGGAAGCCGTCGATGCGCTCGGTCAGCAGTTCGAGGGCCGTCGAAGCCAGTGCTGATTTGTCCGGAGCCACCGAGGTCAGGCTCGGTGTCGTGTACTGTCCGATGGCTGTGTCGTCCCACCCGAGCACCGCGATTCCGTCCGGCACCGAAATGCCGGCGGCGGCGCAGGCACGCAGTGCTCCGGCGGCGAACTTGTCGTCGCGGCAGACGATGCCGTCGATGGAAACCCCGCGCTGCAGGGCAGCCCGAACCGCCTCATCGCTCGCTTCGGACGAGAAGTCCCGCACCGACAGCACGAGCCCGGGATCCGGGTCCAGCCCCGCCTCGATCAGGCCCTGCTGGTACCCAAGCAGCCGCTTGTCCGTCGAGAAGGTGACGTCGTCCTCGACGACGCCGAGGAAGGCGATGCGGCGCCGTCCCTGCTGGAGGAGGAAATGGACGGCCTCGGCCGCTGCGGCAACGTTGTCGATCATTACGTGGTCGCTGGTCGCCGGCATCGCCCCCTCCCCCAGCAGCACCAGCGGAGTGTCGTGGTGGAGCTTTGCGATGGACAGCGCGCCGATACTGACCGGATGGAAGATGATGCCGTCCACCAGGCCGGCTTCCCGGTCCTCGAGCACTGCGTGTTCGGCCTCGAGCTTGCCCAGGGTCTGCTCAATGATGACCCGGTAGTTCCGCCGCGCCGCCTCTTCGGCGATCTGGCGGGAGATCTCCGAGAAGTAGGGGTGGTCGATTTCCGGGATGGCGAGGGCGATCATGCCGGTTTTGCCCGTGACGAGGCGGCGGGCGGTCAGGTTCGGCCGGTAACCGAGCTTGTCGATGGCGGCCTGCACCCGGAGCCTCAGTTCGGGCGCCACGTGCGGGTAATCATGGACAACGTTGGACACGGTCTTCGTCGACACGCCTGCAACTTCGGCCACGTCGACAAGTCTTACTCGCTTCACTGCCACCCCCTTCGCTGGAAAATTAATACTAGTGGACAGATCGGTCTCATTGGGGCTTACTAGACATACAACTTTACAACGCTGTATCTTGAGGCAACGTCTACGGAACGCCGCCTTGCCGGATGGGCCGCCTGACAACGATGCGAAACGCCACGGGCGCTGCGCACCACTTTCACCGAGGAGGACAATGATGACCTATCCGAAGCGGTTCATCCGTAACCGTGTATCCGCAGCCACTGCCATCGGCGCGACGGCACTTCTGGCACTCACCGCCTGTGGTGGCGGCGGAGCCCAGCAGGGCACGGCCACGGAGTTCACCGGTGAATACACCGGTCCGAAGGTCGAACTCGACTACTGGAACGGGTTCACCGGCGGTGACGGCCCGTTCATGGAACAGATGGTCGAAGAATTCAACGCCGAGCACGACAACATCAAGGTCGTCCCCAACACCATCAAGTGGGCCGACATGTACCAGAAGCTCCCCGCCGCTGTGCAGGCCGGAGAAGGCCCCGATGTCGGGGTCATGCACCTTGAGCAGCTGTCGACCAACGCCGCCCGCAACGTCATCGTTCCCGTCGACGACCTCGCGGAGGAGCTCGAGCTGACCGGCGACGACTTCACCGAAGAGGTCTGGGACGCAGGCGTGTACGAGGACGAGCGCTACGGCATCCCGCTGGACGTTCACTCGCTGGCGATGTACTACAACACCGAGCACTTCGAAAAGGCGGGCATCACCGAGGCCCCCACCGACGCCGCATCCTTCGAAGACGCGCTGAAGAAGCTCAAGGCCGCCGGTTACGAAAACCCGTTCTGGATGCCCGCGAAGTGGCCCAGCCACCTCATGAACCTCTCCCTCCTGTGGCAGAACGGCGGCGAGCCCTACGACGCCGATGGCGCCAAGGCGACCTTCGATTCTGAGGCCGGCGTCGAGGGACTCGAATGGCAGACCTCGATCATCGATGAGGGGTACAGCCCGAAGAACGTCGCCATCGATTCCCAGTACGTCGCCTTCAAGAACGGTGAGAACTCGATCACCTGGGACGGCATCTGGCAGTTCAACGACCTCGAAGCCGCCGGCGTACCTTACGCCGCTGCCCCGATCCCCGTGATCGGCGAGGAAGACGCAGTGTGGGCCAGCTCGCACAACTTCTTCCTCCCCCGCCAGGCCACTCCCGACGAGAACAAGACGAACGCCGCGAAGGTCTTCATCGCCTGGATGAGCGAGAACTCCGAAGCCTGGGCCGGCTCGGGCATGATTCCGGCCCGCACGTCGGTGCGCGAAGGCGGGGCACTTGATGGAACCCCGCAGGAACCGATCGCTGCGAAGGTCGACTCCATGAAGTTCCTGCCTCCCGTCCCGGGTCTGGGCACTGTCCAGGCCGAAACTCTCGAGGTCGGCGTCGACAACGCGATCCTCGGCGAGCAGGAGCCCAAGGAAGCCCTTTCAAAAGTTGCTGCGAAAGCATCCCAGCTGATGGAAGAAAACCAAGCCTCGTTTGGAAAATAGCCAAAAATGAAATCCTCATCCAAGGTGGGCGCCTCCTCGAAGGGGGAGGCGCCCGGGCGTCAGCCGACCACTACGCCCACACGAATTGCGGCCCCGAAAACGAATAAGGGTGTCGCCAAGCAGGCCGCAGGCACTCCGTGGCTGTTCCTTGCTCCGTACCTGATCCTTTTCATCGGGTTCGTTCTCATCCCCATCGTCTTTGGCCTCTGGATCAGCCTTCACGCCTGGGACTACACCCGTCCGCTTCAGCCCTTCGTCGGGCTGGCGAACTACGTGTCGCTGTTCCAGCCCGATTCGCCCTACTTTGAGAGCTTCTGGAGCTCGATGCAGGCAACGGGCATCTTCACCGTCTTCAGCGTTCCGCTGCTGCTGACCATCCCGCTGGCCGTCGCACTGCTGATGGCCTCGAAATTCCCGGGCCGGAACTTCTTCCGCGCCGTGTACTTCGCGCCGTACGTCCTTGGCGTCGCAGTGATTTCGGTGCTCTGGCGCTACCTGCTCGACAACAACATCGGACTCGTCAACTACTACCTCGGCGTGATCGGCCTGCCGGACGACATCGCCTGGACGACCTCCACCCCCGCGGCCTGGGTTGCCCTCATCGGCGTGACGGTGTGGTGGACCCTCGGGTTCAACGCCGTCATCTACCTGGCGGCACTGCAGGACATCCCCGCGGAGCTGTATGAAGCGGCGAGGGTCGACGGCGCCAACAAGTGGCAGCAGTTCATGAATGTCACAATCCCCGGGCTGCGCCCCGTGTTGTCCTTCGTCACCATCGTCACGCTCATCGCCTCGGTGAACATGTTCGGCCAGTCCTACCTGATCACCCTTGGCGGCCCGGGCCGTGAGACCCGCACCGCGATCTACCAGATCGCCGAAACGGGCCTGCGCAACTTCCAGATGGGGAACGCGGCGGCCATGAGCTACGTGCTCACCCTGTTCCTCATGCTCCTGAGCCTCATCGTGTTCTGGCTCTTCCGTGAAAAGAAGGAGGGGAAATGACACAGCTCACCGAATCCGGTGCGTCAACAGCATCCGGGGCATCCGGGGCAGGAAACGGCGGACGCCTGCCCACCAAGCGCAAGGATCCAGCCGGGCGGCGCAAGATGGTCCTGCGGCTGATCATCCTCAGCATCGTGGCGCTGATCTTCATCAGCCCGCTCATCTTCATGTTTGTTACCTCCTTCAAGACGCGTGCGGATGCCACCGGCATCCCGCCGAGCTGGATTCCCGACCCGTTCTCGCTGCAGGCGTACGAGTCGATCCTCGCCCCCGGCAGCAGCACCCCGGTGCTGCGCTGGTTCCTCAACAGCATGGTGGCCGCGCTGCTCCACGCGGCCCTCGTCGTCGTCATCTCCGCCCTCGCCGCCTACCCGCTGGCGCGGATGGAGTTCCGGGGCAAGAAGATCGTGTTCGGGGTCATTGTCGCCACGCTGCTGGTGCCCCCGGTCATCCTGATCATTCCGAACTACCTGATCGTGAGCGGCCTCGGCTGGCTCAACGCCCTGGTGGCGATCATCGTCCCGACCGCGGCGTCCGCCTTCGGTGTGTTCTTCATGCGGCAGTTCTTCGGAGCGCTGCCTGAAGACCTTGAGGAAGCCGCCCGGCTCGATGGGGCGAACCGGTTCGAGATGTTCACCAAGATCATCCTGCCGCTCGCGAAGCCCGCAATGGCCACGCTGGCGCTGCTGGCGTTCCTCACCAACTGGAACGACTTCCTGTGGCCGATCTACGTGCTCTTCAGCCCTGATGTGCAAACCCTGCCCGCGGGCCTTTCGACGCTCCAGTCGGCCAATGCGGTGAGGTACGACCTGCTGATGGCCGGTGCCGTGATGGCAAGCCTTCCGGTCCTGGCGCTGTTCGTCTTCCTCCAGAGGTTCATCATCGAGGGAGTCTCACGCTCCGGTGTGAAGGGCTAACTTCTGAAGGGCTAACTTCTGAAGGGCTGACCCCCGAAGGGCTGACAACGGTTCCCGATTCCCCCTGGCACACGCGCCGGGGGGAATCGCCCGTTAATCGCCACGTCAGTGGACGGCCGGAACCCGATCCCTGCGCACTAGACTTCTGGAGGCACCTCCCGCGGAGGCGCCCTCCAAGCAAGCACCCAGCACCCAGCACCCAGCACCCAGCACCCAGCACCCAGCCCAGAGGAACTCATGACACCGATGGACCCCGCAGTGCCCGTCTCGGGCCACCAGTACACGCTTCGCGCCGGCGGCTACACCGCCGACATCGCCAGCGTCGGAGCCTCGGTCCGCCGGCTGCGCTTCGAGGACCGGGACCTCGTCGTGCCCTACGAGGAATCCGAGGTCCGCCCCTTCTTCCGCGGTGCGCTATTGGCGCCCTGGCCCAACCGGATTGTCGACGCCCGGTACACCTTCGGCGGGAAGGAAAACTTCCTCGCAATGACCGAGCCCAACCGCGGTCACGCCCTGCACGGGCTGATGGCCTGGCAGGACTGGCTTCCCGAGGAGCACACCGAGTCCTCCGTCAGGCTCCGCGCCGAGGTGGTCCCTCAGGACGGATACCCCTTCCGCCTCCTGGTCCAGGTCGACTACGTGCTCGACGAAGGCGGCCTGCACACCACGGTGACGGCGACAAACACCGGGCACTCCCCCGCCCCCTACGGCACTGCACCGCACCCGTACCTCGTGGGCGGGAGCGGCCGCGTCGACGAATGGACCCTCTCCCTGCCGGCGGACTCCGTCCTGAACGTCACCGAGGACCGACTGATCCCTACGACCCTCGACCCGGTGCACCCGGAGTTCGATTTCCGCGCTCCGCGCCCGGTGGACACAACCTTCATCGACCATGCCTTCACGGACCTTGCCTACGACGCCGACGGGCGGGTCACCGTGGGCGTCACCGGCACCGACGGCCGCGGTGCGGGCATCACCTTCGGCCAGGACTGCCCCTGGGTTCAGGTGCACACCGCGGACCAGCCAGACCCTGCGGTCTCCCGCATCGGCATGGCCGTGGAGCCCATGACGTGCCCGCCGGATGCCTTCAATTCGGGCACCGACCTCGTCGTACTGGCTCCCGGAGACTCCCACGAGGCGCGCTGGAGCATCCACACCCTCTAGGGGCCAACAAAGGGTTGCGGCGGCTCCGCGGGCCTGCTAGTCCTGAGGGACAAGGTGTTCCGCAGAGGAACCGGCATGCGCCCAGGGACGAGCGGTGCCGGAAGAAGGGAAGTGCACCGTGGTCCGCAGCAACCCTCCGGTCGAGGAACCCGACGAGAAGAACGTCGAGGTCAAGGACCGGCCAAAAGACTGGGCCGCCGGCGTGCCGGGGGTCTACTACTCAATGAAGCCGGCGCTCGAACACATGGGGGTGGACCGGACCCGGAAGACCCTGCTGGCGTTGAACCAGAAGGACGGCTTCGACTGTCCCAGCTGCGCCTGGCCCGACCCGAACCACCGCAAGGCCTTTGAGTTCTGCGAGAACGGAGCCAAGGCGGTCACCTGGGAGGCCACGCCCGTCGTCATCGGCTCGGAGTTCTGGGACGAACACTCGCTGACCGACCTGCGCGCACGCACCGAGTACTGGCTCGGCATGCAGGGCCGGCTCACCGAGCCCGTCTATAAGGCCGCGGGCGAGGACCACTACCGCCCGGTGGGCTGGGACGAGGCGTTTTCGATCGTTGCCCGGAAACTGAACTCCCTGGCCTCCCCGCATGAGGCGGCCTTCTACACCAGCGGGCGGACCTCGAACGAGGCAGCGTTCCTCTACCAGCTGTTCGTCCGGGGCTTCGGCACGAACAACCTGCCCGACTGCTCAAACATGTGCCACGAGTCCTCGGGCTGGGGCATGGGCCAGACGATCGGCATCGGCAAGGCCACCATCACCTATGACGACTTCGCGCGCTCGGACCTGATCATCATCCTCGGCCAGAATCCGGGGACCAACCATCCGCGCATGCTCACCGCGCTGGAGGAGGCCAAGGAGTACGGCGCGAAGATCGTCGCCGTGAACCCCCTGCCAGAGGCGGGCCTGCGGAGGTACAAGAACCCGCAGCGGGTCAGCGGCATCGTCGGGCGCGGCACCGAGATCGCCGATCAGTTCCTGCAGATCCGGCTCGGCGGCGACATGGCGCTGCTCCAGGCCGTCTCGAAACGGGTCTTCGAGGCCGAGGAAAAGAATCCGGGCACGGTCCTCGACCACGAGTTCCTCGAGAAGCACTGCGAAGGCCTCGACGAGCTCCGCGAGCACCTCGCCCAGCTCGACGAGCAGACGGTGCTTGAGGCCACCGGACTGCGCAGCGAGGAGATCGACGAGCTCGCCGCACGCTACCTGCGGGCCGAGCGGGTCATCATCACGTGGGCAATGGGGATCACCCAGCAGAAAAAGGCGGTCCCCACCATCAAGGAGATCATCAACCTGCTGCTGCTGCGCGGCAATATCGGCAAGCCCGGTGCCGGGGCCTCCCCCATCCGCGGGCACAGCAACGTGCAGGGCGACCGCACCATGGGCATCTGGGAGCAGATGCCGTCGACCTTCCTCGACGCGCTCGGCAAGGAGTTCTCCTTTGAGGCGCCGCAGGACCACGGCGTCGACGCCGTCGAAAGCATCCACCAGATGCGGGACGGGAAGATCAAGGTGCTCGTCGCCCTCGGCGGCAACCTCGTCTCGGCCATTTCCGACACACAGGTCGCCGAGGCGGCCTTCGCCAAGACCGAGATGACCGTGCAGATCTCCACCAAGCTCAACCGCTCCCACCTGATCACCGGGGAGGAGGCCCTGATCCTGCCGACCATGGGGCGCACCGAAATCGACGTGCAGGAGAGCGGGCGCCAGTTCGTCTCGGTCGAGGACACCGTATGCGCCGTCCACCCCTCATTTGGCAGCGTCGAGCCGGTGTCGCACACCCTGCTCTCCGAGCCGGCGATCATCAGCCGGCTGGCCCGCGAGACGCTCGGCGACCGGGTGAAGGCGGACTGGGCCGGCTTCGAGAGGAACTACGACCTCATCCGCGAACACATCTCCCACGTCGTTGAGGGCTGCGAGAACTACAACGAGCGGATCCGCCAGGACGGTGGCTTCGTGCTGCCCAACGGACCGCGGGACTCGCGGACCTTCCGCACCCCCACCGGGCGAGCGGTACTGACCGTGAACGACCTGGAACCCCTCGAGCGTCCGCCGGGCACCCTGATCCTTCAGACCGTACGCTCCCACGACCAGTGGAACACCACCATCTACGGGCACAATGACCGCTACCGTGGCATCCGGAAGGGCCGCCACGTGGTGTTCATCAGCCCCGAGGATATTGCCGAGCTCGGTCTGTCCGACGGCCAGCAGGTCGACCTGCACGGTGTCTACGACGATGGGATCCAGCGGGTGCTGCGCGACTTCCGTGTGGTGTCCTACCCCACCGCCCGGGGCTGCGCCGCGGCCTACTACCCGGAGGCCAACGTCCTGGTCCCGCTGGACTCGGTGGCCGAGGGAAGCAACACGCCGGTGTCGAAGGCGGTCCTGATCCGGCTCGAGCCGACTGCTGGTGACTCGGCGGATGAGGAGGCCGGTGATGCGGCGCACGCGAAGGCCGATTCCGCGGCGGCGCCGGCCTGAAAATTCTGTGGGATTTCCCCTGTGGAAATGTCGATTCGGGGCTGCATGGGCCGTCATGGGGATACGGGACGCACCCCGCGCCCGCCGAATGTGAAAGGCCGAAACCATGCGTTACTCCCTGCTCCTGAATAACCCCGAGCCTGCCGACGCCGGCATCACCGAAGAGGACATGGCCCCCTTCCGGGAGGCCTTCGATGCGTACGCGAAGTCGCTGGACGCCGCGGGCATCCTCGTCGCCGCCGAGATCCTCAAGCCGGCCGAGATGACCACGACGGTGACGCTGCGGACGGGCACCCTTTCCATCCAGGACGGACCGTTCGCCGACACCAAGGAAAAGCTCGCCGGCGCCTTCGTCATCGACGTCCCGGACCTTGACGAGGCGCTCGCCTGGGCCTCCAAGTGCCCGGGTGCCCAGTACGGGGTGATCGAGATCCGCCCGTCAGCGATTTCCTTCCGCGAGGGACAGTGGCGGGAACTGGGCTGAGAACTGCCGAGGCGCGGGCTCGGGCCGAGTCCGTGGCCCGCGCCTCCTACGGCCGCCTGCTCGCCCTGCTCGCCGCACCCACCGGGGACCTCCAGGCCGCCGAGGACGCGCTGGCCGACGCGTTCCTCCGCGCGCTGACGACCTGGCCGGATTCAGGCATCCCGGAGAACCCCGAAGCCTGGCTGTTCACGGTGTCGCGCAACCGGCAGCGGGACCGCTACCGGTCGGCGGCCTACCGCACCTCGGTGCCGTTGGAGCCCGATACCGGTTCCTCCGGAGCAGGTTCCCAGGGTGTCCCATCCCGGAGAACAGGCTCCCTGGGGGCTGTCCCCTCACCGGTCGGGTCCGGCTCCGCCCTGCCGGGTGCCGTGCACTGGGACGAGGTCGACGTCGAGGCGATTCCGGATCGACGGCTCGCCCTGCTCTTCGTCTGCGCCCACCCGGCCATCACCCCGGGCGTCCGCACGCCCCTGATGCTCCAGGTGGTCCTCGGCATTCCGTCGGACCGGATCGCCTCGGCCTTCGCCGTGCCGGCACCGGCGATGGCACAGCGCCTCGTGCGGGCCAAGCGGCGCATCCAAGAGGCCCGCATTCCCTTCGTCCTGCCCGATACAACGGTGCTGAAGGAGCGCCTGCCCGCGGTGCTCGAGGCGGTGTACGGCGCGTATGCCCTCGACTGGCGGCACGCCCTGCCGGGAACGCGAACGGTTCAGGCAGCAGCCGGGATCGGTGAACCAGCCGGGACGGACGCCGAGGCTCCTTCCCCGGCAGAAATGGACGCCGAGGCCCGCTCCCAAACAGACGCGGACGCCGGGGCCCGCAACGAAGCCGGGCCGGACACCGGCCCTCCCGAGAACCTCGCCGCCGAGGCGCTGTACCTTGCGACGGTTCTCACTGAACTGCTTCCCAACGAGCCGGAGGCGCACGGACTGGCCGCGCTGATCTGCCTGTCGCTGGCCCGAGGAACTGCACGTACTGCCTCGGCCGGTGGGTTCGTGCCCCTCGCCCTTCAGGACACCAGCCTTTGGGATCGTGGTCTGATCGCCCGCGGGGAGGAACACCTGCGGCACGCCCACACCCTGGGGCGAATCGGAAGGTTCCAGCTCGAGGCCGCGATGCAGTCGGTCCACTGCGCCCGGGCCCGCACGGCGAGGACCGACTGGCAGGCGCTGCTCCGCCTCAACGAGGCATTGGTGGCCCTTACACCGACCCTCGGAGGGATCGTCTCACTCGCCTCCACCCTGGGCGAGGCATCCGGCCCGAACGCAGGACTGTCCTTCCTCGACGCGGCCAAGGCCCCGGCTCTCGATGATTTCCAGCCAGCCTGGGCAACCCGAGCCCACCTGCTGGCCGAGGCGGGTCGCACCGCGGAGGCGTCCGCGGCCTACAGCAGGGCCCTGGCGCTGACGACCGATCCGGCGCTGCGAGGCTTCCTCGAGCAGGCACTGCAGCGCCTCTCGGCCCCCGGGCCGCCGGTAGCCGACTCCGCCTAGTCAGCGCCAAGCCCAACGCCGACGCCGCCCCCGACGCGGAGCACCCCGGGGGCCCTTTCGGCTGCACGTCCGGCGCATCCTCCCGCCGAGACTGCAGGTCACCACCCTTTGCCACGGGCAGTCTCTAGTTTTTAGCGCAACACCTTGAGGAACGGGGTGTGGTGTGGGTAAGAAGATTGGGTGGGAGACGCGGGCGGCGGCGTATCGGGCGCTGATCCGAGGCGTTTCGACGGTCCGGGTGG
>NZ_WIAE01000026.1:0-19669 GCF_009828605.1 Arthrobacter zhaoguopingii
GCCGGATTTTCAGGAGGCGGACGAGGTGTCTGACCTGGTATTGCTTATAGCCGTTGGACATCCGGTCGGGCTGCTCGAGAAGGCCGATCTGGTGATAGTGACGGACCGTGTTCACGGTGGTCCCGGCGAGATCCGCGATTTCCCGTGTGCTCCAAACCATCCTTATCCCTCCTTCCTAGATCATCTTCGGCAGTTAGATGTTGCGCGCCAGCGCGGGTTCGTCATCCAGCCTCCGATCGATTGAACCCAATGTTCCCACCACACGCTCAAGGAAGGAGTTCCCCCGACGTTGACCGGTTCGGGATGATCGATCGGACTGCATCGGTGATCGGCGTTCGGCCGCTGGTGACTTCGAGAATCTGCCGGGTCACCTTCGGCTGAAGGAGGAGTTCGGTCAGAACCTCCGCCACATCCTCGCGCGAAATATCCTCGTGTACGGCCGCGGGGCCAAGGAAGACCGTCCCCTGGCCCGGGCGGTCCTGCAGGAGGGATGGCCGGAGGATCAGCCAGTCAAGGCTGCTTTGGCTGACTTTGATGTCCATGAGCTTCTTGACCGCGAAGTAGTATTCTTCGTCGTCGCTGAGGTCTCGTTCACGCCAGGCTTCCGGAAATACCGAAACGAGCGCGAATCGTCGAACGCCGGCACGTTCTGCCGCGGCGAGAGCGTTGTCGACCGCGACCCTGTCGATAGCGTCCGTCTCTTCCTTCGCGCCGCCATTGGAACCCGCTGCAAACACAACCGCATCAACACCGCTCAAGAGGGGTGCCAGGGCTGCCGCATCCATGTCAGCCAGGTTGCCGACACGGGTGGAGACGCCCTGCACTTCCAACCGGCGTTGCTGATCCTGAGTGCGCACCAGTCCGGACACCTGACTGCCTCTCTCGATCAGACGTTCTGCAAGGAGCCCACCCACGGCACCACTGATACCCATAATGAAAACTTTCACAGGCTCACTCCCTGAAGTTGATATCGACTGTCGCCGTCGGAACGCCTTACCAGCCGAGCAGGCCCAGGACTCCGGTCGCGGCCGCGGCGACGGCGGCGGTCCATAGGATGATGGCGATGGCCTGCCACACAAGCACCCGCTGCTTGCTGACCCCTGAGGCGATGAAGAACGCTGCGGTGAGCTGGGTGGGAAGGGCCAGCGGCGCCAGCAGGCTTGCCCCCGGCACGCCGAACCTGGTCAGCCATCCCCGCAGGCGGGTTTGGCCCTTGGCCTGCCGGGCCGACCGCGGGGCCGATCCCGGGGCCTCGAGCGTCTGGACGGTGCCGCCGTCGGGTCCGCTGGCGCCTGCCCGCCGCGCGACGACCATCTGGCGGGCACGCGAGCTCAGCAGCACCACCACGAGGACGCTGAGGAAATTGCCCACGGCGCCGGCGATCCCTGCAACGATCGGGTTGACTCCCGCGATGATGCCCAGGGCCGCCGAGCCCTCGCCCTCGACATAGGGGATCATCCCGACAAGGCCCACACCCAGCGGCTGCAGCACCTCCGGGACCTGATTCACGAAGTCCTGAAGGCCTTCAGATAAAGCAGACATGCTATTCTCCTTGATGTTTCCCGGCCGGGAGTTCCCTCGCCGGCCTGGTCGGGCCCTCATGTGAGGGCCCTGATTGTGTTGATGTCGTCATTGAAGACCCTGTGCCAACAACAGGGTCAAGGGTATGTGACCAAACCCACGTCACAGGAGCGGCGGCCGGCGGCGGACTACGCGATCCCGTGCGCTACATTCGCCCCGCGCAGCGGAGATTGACGGATCGACGAGGGAGTGGAACGGCTCAGCGGAGCCCGCCACAGCATGTCGCCGCACGCTTCAACCGAGACGCCTCAGTGATTCGCACCAGGCGGCGTGATCTGTCACCACGGGCCGATTGGCGTCCGAAGGCCTGCCGGCGTCGCTAGAATTGAGCGCGCCAGTCGCGGATGAGCTGCGCGACCTCGTCGAGGTTCGATTCCAGCAGGAAGTGCCCTCCGTCAAGCAACTGAACCTGGGCGTGCGAGGCGTCCTTGAGAAAGGCCTTGGCACCGTCCGGGCCGAAGATCTCGTCGTTCCTGCCCCAGACTGCCAGGACGGGCACCTGCGATTCACGCAGCCACTGATGAACTGCCGGGTACAGCGTACGGTTCGTGTGATAATCACCGAACAGAGCCAGTTGCACCCGGTCCATCCCTGGCCGGTCCAGAAGGGCGAGGTCATGTTCCCATGCGTCGGGATCAATTGTGGTCACATCGGGAACCCCGTGCTTGTACTGCCATTCCACGGCTTCCCGTTCGAGCGCCGGCCGCAGGGCGAGCTCATTCGCGGGGGACGGGTCGGCGCCATACGCCCAGATGGGAGCCCAAAAGTCCGGCACGAAGCCTTCCTCGTAGGCGTTGCCGTTCTGGGAGATGACACCTTCAATCGACCCCGGGTTGGCCAACGCGAGCCGCCATGCGATCGGCGCTCCGTAGTCCTGGGTGTACACGGTGTACTTTGTGACGCCAAGGCCCGCCAACAGCCCGGCCGTCATTTCCGCCAGCGAGTCGAAGGTGTAGTGAAACTCATCCACCGACGGCGCCGAAGAGCGTCCAAAACCGATGTGGTCGGGCGCGATGACGTGATACTCGTCCGCCAGGGCGGGGATGAGGTGCCGGAACATGTGGGAACTGGTCGGGTATCCATGCAGGAGAAGCAGCACGGGTGCACCCACCGGCCCGGCTTCCCGGTAGAACATGCTGAGACCGTTGACCGTGGCGACGCGGTGATGGACTGTAGTCATAACTAACTCCTAAAAGGTCTATAGTGGTTAGTGGAAATGTAGCACAAACGTTGACACCCTTCGCAGGTGAGCAACGCGAAAGGGTGAGGATGGTTTCACAGAGCGCGGGCCCGGACGAAGACCTTCTCCTGGCGCTGCTGAACAGCGCCCCCGCCGTCGGCGGCCGGATCACCGAGGAGCTCCATGCGCGAGCAGCCGGAGAATTTGCGGTGAGGTTCGGCGGCACCGGTTCCGATGCCGAGCTGCAGCAGCTGCGGCTCATGAGGCAGGTGCTTCAAGACGTCATCCGGGCGGCCGAAGGAGCGACCGAGCGCCTGACCGAGTTGCTCTCCGATATCTCTCTCGTGCCGGAGCCGTCTCCGGCAGGTATCCAGTGGCGGCTGGAAGCGGATCCGCCGAAACGACTCGCAGCACGTGCGGCCCTGGCGTGGGCCCGCTTCGCTGAGTCGACACCGGGTCGGCTCAAGGCGTGCGCGAACAGCGACTGCAACCTGTTCTTCATCGATCGCAGTCGACCGGGGACTGGTAGGTGGTGCTCGATGACCACGTGTGGGAACCGTATGAAAGCCCGCGCGCATGCCAGCCGCCAGCGGACCAGCCGTGCCACGGATGCGCACTGACGCCGGGTCCGGATGGAGGCAGGCGGTTCGAGCAGTCCCACGACCACTGACTCCAATAGGACTTAATCATCTAGGGGCGCCAAGGTTTCAGCAGATGGACGTCTTGAAGTTCGACGATTTCGAGGTGTCGAGGCCGGTGGTCGAGGTGTAAGAACGGCCGACTTGGGTCTGCATGACGGTGCCATCACTGGTGCGGATGACCGCGCTGTAGCTCAAGTGGTCCGGCCGCTGGGTCGCAGCCACCACCCCGCCTGCTGCGATCTCCATCGCCACGCGGTCATGGTCAGTTCCCCGCGCTTGCCGCACAGCCTCGGCCTCTTCCTGTCGAAGGACATGATGGCCTGGACCGACTTGTGCGCGGACGTCGTCGCCGAATTTCCCTTCGTGCCCGAAGGCAGCTAGTCGGTCATCGAGGGCGAGACGACTGACGTCCACGAGCTCCACACCACGACGATGTACACGACCGGCGACCCCGACGTCGTTGTCATGGAGTGGAGCGTTGCAGGAACGGTCGTGAGGACCGGCAGCACCTACGCCATGCGCTACGCGGCCTTCGTGACGTTCCGCAGCGGTGAGATCGCGACCTACCGCGAGTACTGGAACCCGCAGGTCTTCCTCGCGGCTCCGGACGGCCAGGGCTTCTGATGGGTGGCGGTTGACGCGGAGGCTGCCTTTAGGGAACTCAAGCGGAAAGCAGCGAAGGAGTCCACGCCCGAAAATGCGGCATTGCCCGCACCGCCTCCTGTAACCATGCCCGGTGGGCTGGCCGCGAAGGCTCTGGCAAGGCGACGGCACGACACGCGCTAGCGGCTGCACCGTATGTGAGAAGTTTGACCGGCACGCTCCGCAGGACTGTCACTGCGACCATCGCCGAAGGTCACGGCACTCGCGAAGTCAGTCCAGTCATTGAGCGGCCTGGTGGTTTTGACCTCCACTGGGTGGGTGTCGCGGGCTCGGTGAGGGTTCCGCAGCGTTCGCTCTGTGGTTCCCTCACCGAGGGTTTGTGGCTCCGGCCGTGGGCCAGGGTGCGGGTGGTTCCTTAGACGTCGCGTTTCTTGGTGACGATGAGGGCGGCGGCGAGGAATGCCAGTGCCCAGGCGCCCATGACGAGTCCGCCCTGGAGCTGGGTCAGGGCGTCATCGGCCGCGGTGACGGCGACCATTTTGTTGCCTGCCTCCCCGGGCAGAAAACGTGCGGCGTCGGTGACCCAGGCGGCCAGTCCTGACAGGAGCTGCATGATGACGGGCAGGACGAAGAAGATGCCGACGGCGGTGACCACGCCGCCGGCGGTGTTGCGCAGCAGGATGCCCAGGGAGATGGAGATGACCGCTACGAGGGCGAGGTAGGTTCCGGTGTTGATGATGCTCGCCAGGACGCCGTCCTGGGTGAGGGCGAAGTCAAGGTCCTGGCTTCCAAGGATGGGCTGGGCGATCAGGTAGGACACCAGGGCGCTGAGCAGGCCGACGAGGAAGGCGACGGCGGCAATGACGGCAGTCTTTGCCAGCAGAGCCGGGGTGCGCCCGGGGACCGCGACCATGGTGGAGCGGATCATTCCCGTAGCCCACTCGGAGGCGATCAGGACCACAGCCAGGGAGGCGATGAGCAGTTGCCCGAAGATCAATCCCGACGACGGTGTGGTGAGCGCATCAACGGCAGGGTCGCCGGGGCCCTGCGCCTGGAAGTTGGCGGGCATGCCGCCGTCATTCATGGTCTGTGCGATCTGGGCGTATCCCCAGGCGCCCAGTAGAGCCAGACCGACCATGACCAAAACGGTCGAGGCGATCAGGATCACCGTCGAGCGGACCGTGGTGACCTTGATCCATTCGGATCGAAGCACCCGGGTGAAGGTGATGCCGGAGCCGGGCCGGGGCCGAGGGGCGTTCTTGGTTGGTGAGGGCGATGTGGTTGTGTGTGCGCTCATGGTCGGCGTCCTTCCACGGGAATGGTGATCTGGGTGGTGTCCTCGGTGGTGGCCGGGGCGGTGGGGGAGAGGCTGTGGGACTGGTATTCGACCTCGGCCTGGGTCAGCTGCATGTAGGCGTCCTCCAGGGACAGCTGCAGGGGGGTCAGTTCGTAGACCAGGACGCCGGTGCGCTGGGCGGTCTCGGCGATCCGGCGCGGGTCGACGCCGGTGATCTCGATCAGTTCCGGTTCCAGCAGCTGCGAGCTGACGCCGTCGCCGGCGAGGGGACTCAGCAGGTCCTGCGGCCGGTCCGCGCGGACCCGGACCCGGGCCTTGCTTTGACCGTCGATGATGTCCTGGATCGGGGCGTCGGCGATGATCCGTCCGCGCCCGATCACGATCAGGTGATCGGCCGTCAGGGCCATCTCGGACATCAGGTGCGAGGACAGGAACACCGTCCGGCCCTCGGCGGCGAGGTCCCGGGCGAGGTGGCGGACCCACTGGACGCCCTCGGGATCGAGGCCGTTGACGGGCTCGTCAAGGATCACCGTCTGGGGATCCCCCAGCAGGGCCACCGCGATGCCCAGGCGCTGGCCCATGCCGAGGGAGAACCCGCCCACGCGCTTTTTCGCGACAGCGCCCAGCCCGGTGAGCTCGATGACCTCGTTGACCCGGGAGTTCGGGATGCCATGGGTGGCCGCCATCGCCCGCAGGTGGTTATACGCCGAGCGCTTGGTGTGGACCGCCTTGGCATCGAGCAGCGCCCCGACCTCATGCAGCGGGGCCTTGTGCTTTGCGTAGGGCCGGCCGTTGACGATCACCTGCCCACCGCTGGGATTATCCAGTCCCATGATCATGCGCATCGTGGTGGACTTCCCCGCACCGTTCGGGCCCAGGAATCCGGTCACCCTCCCCGGCTGGACGGTGAACGACACGGAATCCACCGCCGTCTTCGCGCCATAGCGCTTCGTAAGGGTCTGGGCTTCAATCATGGGCCAATCCTTCTCATCAATGTAGGAGTGAATGTCTTTGTCTGCACATCTGAGCACCGCGTGTTCCAACATGAAGGTCGGTTCGTCAAATCGTCCTCCTCGGAGACGTGGGCCAGCTGGGTCGATAAGTTTGCGGAGACCGAAACGGATCATGGCGTTTCAGTCCCGCCAAGTATTAGAAACTGTGTTCACACAACAGGGTCAAATTCGAATGCCCGATACGGGCAGGTTCCACCCCGGGAGTAGGGGACGATGCCAGGTGCTCACTGATACTGCACCGGGCCCTGGAGCATACCTTGGCGACGCGGGGCTAAATCTCGACCCACTCTATCACAGCGTACTAGTACGCCGTATCGGTAGATCACGAAACACTCGCCCGCCCCTGCGGCATTGTGGTGGGCGACGGCGAGCTACTCGATAAGCGGGACCCGTGCGGCGGATCGACCGGTTTCGGGTGGGCCTTCCGGCGGACGAATCAGGTTCCACCGAGTTCTTTGCGCTGGTCATAGGCGATCTGATTGCGGCGGATCGACGGGGCGTTGGTCACAGTCCAGTCGTAGAGATGCCCGAATGGTTCCCGCAGCGATTCACCGAGCGGGGTGATGGCATATTCGACGCCCACGGGTGAGGTCGGCAGCACCCGTCGTTCGATGAGACCGTCACGCTCCAACTTGCGGAGCGTCTGCGTCAGCACGCGCTGCGTGACGCCTCCGAGCCGTCGCTTGATCTCGTTGTATCTCCTGGGTTCGTCGAGTACCGCCATGCACATCATCGACCACTTGTTGGCTATCTGATCGAGGATGGGGCGACTCTCACAGTCAGGGCTGAAGACCTCCGTGGTTGTGTCCACGATGTTGCTGAACCGCTGCATTCGGTGTGTTCCTGTATCCCTAGGATGCCTAAAGTGCCTTCTTGACGAGCCTCGAACAAACTCCAAGACTAGGTATGCATTGTAAACCGAGATGCCTATCGAATACCTAGGAGAAACACGTGAGCGAATCGAGGCTGTCGGTGGACGCCACCGAGTTCGAGACTTTCCAGACAGAGCAGGACGGTCGAGTCTTGTCCGTCACCCTGAACAACCCGCCCGTGAACGCGCTCAGCGTTGTCATGATGAGTGAACTCCGGGATCTGATGCTGGCACTTCGGCAGGATGACTCGGTCGCGGTGATTGTCTTCGACAGCGCGAACCCGGAGTTTTTCATCGCGCACGTCGACATGAACATCGGCGATCAGATGGACATCCTGGGGCAGCTTGCCTCAGAGGCGCCGGAGGGAGTCAACGTCTTTCAGGCTGTCGGTGAGCTCCTCCGACAGCAACCACAGGTCACGGTGGTCAAGCTAAGGGGCATCGCCCGTGGAGGCGGTGCCGAATTCATCGCCGCAGCCGACATGACTTTCGCAGCCCGCGAAACGGCCCGCATCGGGCAGATCGAAGCACTGATGGGAATCATCCCCTCAGGAGGCGGCACCCAGTACCTCCTTGAACGAGTCGGCCGGAACCGCGCCCTGGAGCTCGTTCTGACCGGAGATGCTGTCGAGGCGGATGTCGCTGCCTCCTATGGGTGGATCAACCGCGCTATCCCTGCCAATGATCTTGATGCGTTCGTAGACCGGCTCGCCCACAATATCGCCGCTCTGCCGGACGGCGTACTCGCCGCAGCCAAGCGGATATTCACCCCCATCACACCGCTCACGGGCTACCAGCAGGAAGAAACAGAATGGGGTACCTTGTTCGGGCTTCCAGCAGCCCGGCACCTCATTGGCGACAGCCTCCAGCGCGGCGCCCAGACAATCGAAGGGGAACGTGATCTCGAGGGCCTTCTCCGACAGATGAGCAAAGATTCAAAGCCTCGTGACTGAGTAGTCGTTGAAGCCCATTCCATTGACCCTGTCCAGCACCATCCTTTCATCCCCCGAATCCAGCGATCTGTTCGTCCTCCGCCGACCTCAACTTCCCGAGCGGGTCGACCTTCTGTGATGTTTCAGGACGAGGATGCCGGCGCAAACTATGAAGGTTGACCCGAAGATGGCGGTCAACACTGTGCCGGATGGCTCCTTTATGAAAAGCCAGGACAAAACTGTGAGCACACCAAGAAGAAGCACCAGGAAAAGGGAGTTTGTACGTCCAGTCGAAGTCTTCATAGTTACACCGTACTAGTCGATGCGTCACCATACTGAATGACCCTTCCGGCCCCGGCTGAAACCTGCACCCTCCATCCCACGCTCCACACTTCCGCGACTCCGAAGGGACAAGTACAGGCCCGAACGCCATCCCTGAGAGCGTGGAGCATCGGAGAGGAGTATGGGCTGCGAGGCCTCGTCTTCTCCACCAGCGTGGCCGACCAGGCTTGTTGTGGCGATCCTGGGATGGGCGATGAGGGTTCGGAATAGAACGCCCACCGTTGTGGTTGACGCGTCAAGTAGTTAGCAGTTGGGTCAGCACATCAACAATCTAGTGATGGGTAGCAAATCATGAGTGAGCAGAAAATCATTGCAGTGGCCGGAGCGACCGGGTCTCAGGGCGGTGGCGTCGTCCGCGCTCTTCTGGCCGATCCGCAGAAGCGCTTCGCGGTTCGTGCCCTGACCCGTGACACCGGTTCTGCATCGGCCGAGGCCCTGCGCCAACTTGGCGCGGATGTTGTCCGCGCGGACTTCGAGGATGAGGGGAGCGTCGTTGCAGCGCTCACGGGCTCATACGGGGCGTTCCTGGTAACGAACTTCTGGGCGCATGGTTCCGCCCGCCGGGAGCTTGACGAGACCGCCGTCCTCGCCCGTGCAGCGGCAGCGGCCGATGTGGCGCATGTCGTCTGGTCAACCCTCGAGGACACCCGCAGCTTGCTTCCCCTCGATGACCCGCGCATGCCGGTGCTGCAGGATCACTACAACGTGCCGCACTTCGATGCCAAGGGCGAGGGCAACGCTCTTTTCGCCGACGCCGGAGTGCCGACAACGTACCTGAACACAACCTTCTACTTCCAGAACTTCATCGAGGCCCTGGCTCCCCGCCGGGGAGACGATGGGGTCCTGACGCTGTCGCTTCCCTTCGAGGAAGGCCGGCTTCTCTCCGGGGTTGACGTTGCGGACATCGGGCGCACTGTGTTCTCCATCTTCGCCGCCGGCGGGGAGTACATCGGGAAGACCCTCAGCCTCGCAGGGGATCACCTCACCGGCGCCGAGTACGCCAGCCAGCTCGGCGATGCCCTCGGCGAGCCCGTTCGTTTCCAATCGGTGCCCTACGACACGTTCCGAGGGTTCGGCTTCCCCGGCGCGGAGGAAATGGGCAACATGTTCCAGTACTACGGGGACTTCGATACCGAGTTTACCGGCGCCCGGGAACTAGAATGGCTTCGCCGGTTCGTTCCTGGCCTGAACGACTTCCGCACCTGGGCGGCCGAAAACGCGCAGGCGCTGAAGGTGGCATAACCAGCTGGCGCAGACAGCGACGAGTGGGGGGGATCACCCAGGATGGGTGATGCCCCCCCCCTCACGGTGCTGGGAGTTCCTAGCTCCTCAGTGACTCAAGATGCGCTGCGAGGCTGCGCATCGCGTCTTCGAGGACGTTCAACTGCACAGCACTAAGGGGGGCGGCGAATATGTCGCGTATTGCGTGGAGGTGCGGGGACGACGCCCTTCTATAGGAATGCGCACCCTCTGCCGTCAACCGAATCTCGGCCCCACGTTTATCACCGGCGGCGGCATGCCTACTGACGAGGCCGCGCCGCTCCATGCGGGCGAGATGATGAGAGAGTCGGCTTCTTTCCCAGCTGATGGCTTCAGCAAGCTGTGACGAACGCATGCTGTGCTCGGGCTGGTCGTACAGCGCGACCATGACCGCGTAATCACCTGTCGACAGACCCGACTCCGCCTGAAGGCGCAGGGCGACCGACTGCTTTGCGGCCTCCGATGTCTCAATGAACGCGCGCCAAGCACGCAGTTCATTCGCCGTCGGTGAGCGACGTCCGCTCGCAGCGGCTGGGCCATCGAGTGCGCGATCTGAAGATACTTCTGACATGTCAAGAATCCTATTGCCTGGGTCGACGTGGTGGCCGTCTTGAGACCGGGTCGATCCTCCCGGGTGTCACTTCACATGGCAAAGACAGGAGCCCTGCAGTGGGTGTGCAGGGCTCCTGTCTTTGCGTGATGGGTCCGGGTTGGCCTGGTGCGCGAGCCCTTTACTTGCTCATGCCCGCTGTCAGCCCGGCCACGATCTGTCGGGTGGCAACCAGAAAGAGGATGACGAGCGGGAGCGTGGCGATGACCAGGCCGGCGAAGAGGGTGGGCCAGTCGGTCTGGTATTCGCCGAAGAAGGTCGTCAGGCCCACGGGGAGCGTGTAGTTCTCCCTCGAGCGCAGGAGCACCAGGGGGTAAAAGAAGTCGTTCCAGATGGGGACGAAGCGGAAAACGATCACCGTGGCGATCGCCGGGCGCACCAGCGGCAGCATGATGTTCCAGAACATTCTGATGCTTCCTGCGCCGTCGATACGGGCCGCCTCCTCGAGCTCTTCAGGTAGTTGGCGGAAGAAGCTGGTAAGTACGAACACGGAGAACGGGACGCTCAGGGCCGCGTAGACGAGGATCAGGCCGATCTTGCTGTCCACGAGTCCCATGCCGTCAAGAAGGTAGAAGACGGGCAGGATCGCCAGATAGACCGGAAGCATCAGACCGGAGAGGAATACCGCCTCGATCACGCTGGTGATGCGGGAACGGCTCCGGGCCAGGGCGTACGCGGCCAGCAGTGAGACGGTCGTCGAGAGCACCACCGAGGAGACCGTAACCAGAAGTGAGTTCGTGAAGAAGGTGCCAAACGACGCCTGCACCCAGGCTTTGGAATAGCTGGCGAAGTTGGGATCTGCTGGCAGCCCCAGCGGATCAGCGGCCATCTCCCGCGTGGTGCGCAGTGAGTTGACCACCATGACCAGCAGGGGGAGCACTGCGATCGCCGCGTATCCCCAGAGGAACAACGAGGTCGCCGCAGCAGAGGCACTCCGCTTCCTCGGAACGCGGGCAGGGGGTGCCTCGTGCTGTGCCGGTGGTGTACGGCTGATTGCTGGAGCGCTCACGACAGAGTCCTTTCCTTGCGTCGGATCATGGTGGTGAACACCATCGCGATGCCGAAGATGAACAGGAAGAGCAGGGTTGCAAGGGCTGAGGACAGGCCGATGCCGTTCGTCGCGCCCGATTCAAACGCCGTCCGGTAGAAGATGAGCGAGAGGACATCCGTTGCGCCGGCCGGCGAACCGGATGACCCTCCCATCGCATACGGCAGCGCCAAGGCTTCCATCGCACCGATAAAGGTCAGGATGGTGACGATGCCGATGGAGGATGTGAGCAGCGGCAGGGTGATGGTGCGGAACTGCTGCCACCCTGAGGCTCCGTCGAGTGACGCCGCCTCATTCAGCTCCTCGGGGATGCCGCCCAGGGCAGCCCCGTACAGGAGGATCGGAAAGCCGAGCCACTGCCATGCCGTGACTAGGACGATCGCCCACAGAGCGGTAGACGGTTGGCCGAGCCAGGGCTGGGCCAGGCTGTCCAACCCGACGAGGCGCAGGAGTTCGTTGATCGGACCGAACAGCGGTGAAAGCAGGAGCGACCACAGGTAGCCGATCACCAGGGGGCTGACCAGATAGGGGAGGGTGTACAGCGTCTGGAAGAGCTTCTTGAACCGCTTCCTCCGGTAGAGGAAGGACGCGATGGTGAGGCCGATGGTGTTCTGGAACACCATCGCTCCGGCGAACAGCAACAGGTTGTGGCCGAGTGCCCGCGGCAGGTCCGTCTTGAACGGAGCCTCGGTGAACAGGGTAGTGAAGTTCGCGAACCAGGCCCATCCTGCCCTCGTGGTGCCCTGCCAGCTGAAGAACGAATAACTGAACGCGGTCAGCATCGGATACAGCACGAACACCGAGAACAGGAGGACCGCCGGCAGGAGGAACAGTGCCGTCGTCATCGGGGAGAGCCTGGCACTGGACCTCCTTCGGCGCTTCACCTGCGGGCGCCCGGAGATTAGCTGCTCGGGGTGAACCACTGCGACACTCCCTCTTGAATATCGCCGCCGACTTCCTTGGCCTCCTTGTCACCGAGGAACAGTTCCTGCACGCCGGTCCCCATCAGCTCCGTGCCGAGCGGCTGGCCATACCGGAAGTCGACCAGCATGAGGTAGGGGGCCGGGTTTTCCTGGTAAAGGCTCCAGATGTCGCTCATCACCGGATCGTCGAAGGTGACCCCGGGGACGGGGGAGAACTGCTTCAACTCGTCAGCGACCAGCTGACCGAATTCCCGGGACGCCATCCACTGGACCAGCTCCAACGATGCCTCCTGCTTGTCCGACGCCGCGTTGATGCCCCAGCTGCCATCGGCATAGGCCGGCGAGACAGGAGTGTCCAGAACAGATCCTTCCTTCACCGGGACCTGGAAGACGCCGAGGTCGAGATCGGGGTTCTGCTTCTGGAAGAAGCCCAGCTCGAACGACCCGCCGGGGAACATGGCGGCCTGCTCGTTGACGAAGAGAATCTGGGAGTCGGCGTAGCTCACGCCGACCACGTCTTGGGGCATGTAGCCCTGAAGGTCCTTGAGTGTCTGGATGGATTCGACATACGTGGCGTCGGTGAAGTCCTTGGTGCCCTCCTGGACGTCCTGCCGGAAGGATTCGCCGCCGTAGTGGGCCGAACCGAAAATGTCCTGGATGAACGGCATCATCCAGGCGTCCTTGCCGCCGACGGAGAGCGGGGTGATACCGGCCTTCTGCAGTTTGTCATTCGCAGCCATGAAGTCGTCCCATGTCTCGGGGACCTCGATGCCTTGTTCTTTGAAGATGGCTTTGTTGTAGAAGACCTGCATCACCTGGGTCGCGAACGGCACGCCGTAGACCTTGCCGTCCTCTTTGCCTTTCGCACCTTCGAGGACCGTCGGATCGAATTCCTCGAGACCCGGAACGTTGCCCGAGAGATCCGTGAGGTTCCCTCCCGCGATCAGCGGCTGCAGCTGGCCGTACGCTCGAAGCTGCGCGACATCGGGTCCGTCGGACCCGGTCAGGCCGGTGGAGAGGATCTGGTTGTACTCCGTGCTCTTGAAAGCCTGGAAGTCCACCTGCACGCAGGGGTTCTTTTCTTCATACACGTCGAAAATCTTCGCGTAGGCCTCGGCGTCCTCAGGGCGCCAGGACCACACGCTCAACGTCTCGGGGCTGGCGCAGTCGGCGGCTGCCGCCCCGTCTGCGGACTCCGGGGTGGAGCCGGAACCGGGTGCACACGCGCTCAGCGGCAACAGGGTGAGTGCCAGGGCCGTTACCGCTACCTTGGATCGGATATTCATTGTCCAGTTACTCCTCATGCTGTGGTGGTGGAGTTGGAGCCCTGAGTGTTCAGGAACTCTGTCGCGGCACGAACGCTGCCGCGGGTAGAGGCGAGCGCGGCGCGTGCGTCCTCAGGTGATACGTCATTGAACATGCAGAGCAGGGCGACGCGGAGGTCGCCGTCACTGAGTTCGAGGGAGGACCTGCACAGGTCCTCCTCCTGCCCGGTCGCTTCCATCAGGATGCGAACGGTCCGCGCCCGGAGCTTCTCGTTGGTCGCAACCATCGAGACCATGAGATTCGACCAGGTCTTCCCGAGCCGGATCATCAGGGCCGTGGAGAAACCATTGAGGATCAGTTTCTGCGCACTGCCCGCTTTCAACCTGGTGGAACCCGCGAGGATTTCGGCCCCGGTGTCGGCGATGAGGACAAAGTCCGCCAAGGAGCCAAGCTCCGGCTCCCGGGCACAGGTGATGAGGGCGGTGGAAGCACCTCGTCGGCGGGCCGTTTCAAGTGCCCCGCCGACGTACGGGGTCCGGCCGGAGGCCGCAATACCGACACAGACATCGCCCGGAGCGACATCAGCCGCATCGGAGGCCCCCGATTCCCAAGAATCTTCGACGTTTTCCAGGGCCCTGACGAGGGCCGCGTCGCCGCCGGCGTGATGGGCGACCACCACACCTTCTTCAAGGTTGAATGTCGGCAACAGTTCTGCGGCATCCAGTACGCCGAGCCGCCCTGAGGTGCCGGCGCCGAAGTAGTGCACCCGGCGTCCGCCTTGAACTGCCTCGACCGCGCGGTCGACGAGTTGGGAGAGTGGCGGCAGAACGGCGCGGACAGCGCCGGGGACAACTGCGTCCTCGTTATTCATCGCCTCGAGAATAGCGATCGTGGAACGAGTGTCGAGATCCACGGTCGCCGGGTTTCTGCGCTCGGTGCTGATCTCCAGCCAGGCCCCACCTGGCCGTGAGTCTGCGATGGACTGATGGTTCACAAGATTCTCCGTTTCGAGTGCATGAAGCCCTGCTCGGTGATCGCCATCACATAAAGCTAGGGTTCGGGTCGATCGATGTCAAGGATGTACAGAATCGGTTCCATGTTAGAAACTTCTTAACACGCCCCGGTTCCTGGAACCTTGGTACCTTGTGAACCGGGGGCGCACTGCTCTAGCTGAAGGAGGAGCGTTGGAAGACATCGACACCGCTGCAATGTCACGTGCCGTGCTGGCCCGGATCAGGGCGCTGCTGCCTTCGCTTCGCCCCTCGGAGCAGGCGGTTGCCGCCGTCGTGCTCGCCGACCCCGAACGCGCCTCGTCGCTGTCCATTGGCAACCTGGCCGATGTCTGCGTGACATCGACGGCCTCAGTGGTGCGGTTCTATCGGAAGGTGGGATATGCGCGCTACCAGGATTTCCGGCTCGACCTTGCCCGCGAGGCGACGCGCGAGCGAACGGTGAACGATGTCCCGGACGGGGTCTACGAAGACATCAGCAAGACAGACACGCTGCACGACGTCGTCGCGAAGATCGCGGCGGCCGAGGCGATGTCCATCGCGGACACGGCGGAACTCCTAAATGTGGATCGCCTCTCGCAGGCGGTTGGCGCCGTCCGCAAGGCGCGCCGTATCGACATCTCCAGTGTCGGCGCCGGCGCATGGGTGGGGCAGGATCTCCAGCAGAAACTCCACCGCATCGGGCTGGTGGCCCACAGTTGGTCGGACGCGCACTCGTCGTGGACCTCCGCAGCGTTGCTGAGTTCCGACTGCGTCGCAATCGCCATCTCCCACTCTGGCGAGACCATGGATACCGTCGAGGCGCTGCGGATCGCCCACGACGCCGGAGCCACCACGATCGCGATCACGAACCATGGGGACTCTTCGCTCGGCAAGCACGCCGACATCACGCTCACCACCGCCGCCCGGGAGACGCCGTTCCGCTCGGGCGCCATGGGCAGCCGCATCGCCCAGATGATGGTCGTGGACTGCCTCTTCATGGGGGTGGCGCAGAAGGCCTACGACCAGGCCGTCGATGCCCTGGGTAAAACATACGCGGCAGTCCATCCCCGCAGGACCTGACCAACGCCCGGCCGGGCCGTCACCGCAGACAAACTACGCACATTTCCACGGAGGACTGATGCCCGGAAAGACGAAGCGCGCTTCCGTCAGTATGGCAGCGACGGGCCGGCCGGAGGCCGACGGGCAGAGGTTTCCCCGAGTCGGGGCCACGACGCGGCTTGTCCTTCGCTACTATTCGGTGAGCCAGATGGCTCACCGATTCCAGGTCAGTTCTCTGGGCGGCGCCGAAGCGCAGCTCCGGTCATCATCCCGTGAGGGGTGTTGGACCACGGCGAAGTTCCACATCCCGGAGTGCGGCGCGGACGGCTACCTCGGGTTCACCGTCACCGGTGACAGCGCCTACGGCACAGACCGCCGGTACGTGCGCGCAGCGGATGGTGTGGCAGAAGCATGGCTTGTCGATGGAGACCCCCGAGTCTTCGAACAGCCCATCCCGCTGCCGCTGAACGCCGTCCTCCGACGAGGCCTCAAGGCGTACCTGCCGGTTACGGCGCTCCCGGGCACGCTGGGCGTCGAGCTGTCGGAGGGCAGGAACGCCTACGCGTTCGACGGAGCGCCGCCGGGCACCCTCGAGATCCTGACGATTCGCCGCGGACGGGACTGTGTGGATCTGTCCACGGCAACGGACCGTGCCGGGTGCAATACCTCAGGCACCATGCCGGCCGAGCACGCCGACACAGCGTTCAGGGACATCGACGGCTTCGCAGCGCACGGCACCTACTACTTCTCCTTCGACGCGGTGGAAGCGCTTTTTCACGTGGGAACTCTCCTGACCGATGCCGAAGCGTTCGTGCTGCCCCGGGCACGCACCGCCTACGACGCCGTAGGGGCGGCGGCATCGCCCGAATCTGTCGGCTTCTCGAGCGGGCGGCTGGCGGACCTCGACGGGTTCATCACCAGCCAGGTCGAGGCGGGCGCGTGCACGGTGTCGCTCAGTATCGTCAAGGACGGCAAGCTGGTGAAGGAGAGTGCGTACGGGTATTCGAGAAAGTACGACACCCCCTTCATCGATGGCGCCTACCGGCCGGCACGGCCGCTGCCGCCGGAGGAATGGGAGGCGACGCACACCGACACGCTGTTCGACCTGGCCTCCAATACGAAGATGTATTCCACTAATTTCGCGGTTCAGCAGCTCGTCTCCCGGGGCGCGCTGGACCTCGACCGCACCCTCCAGTCCTTTCCTGGGTGGGAGAAGTTCACCGACGCCTACAGCGTGTACAGCGGCAAATGGACAATCGGCGGTACCGGCGGTATCACGGCCCGCCAGGTGGGCAAGGACGCCGTGACCATCCGCGACATCCTCCGCCACGAGGCCGGCCTGATCCCCGACCCGGAATACCCCAACCGGCTCGCGGCAGGGGAGCTGTACCACCAGAACACCGACCCCGCGGACCGGTCCGGAATCATCGACGCGATCTCGAAAACACCGCTGATGTACGCCCCGCGGACCACCTTCGCCTACAGCGACGTCGACTACCTGATTCTCGGCCTCCTCGTGGAACAGCTCTCCGGGCAGCGGATCGACAGCTACTTCGCCGACCAGATCGCCGGACCACTCCAGCTCCGGAGGACCATCTATGCGCCGTTGGACCACGGGTTCTCCAGGACTTCCATCGCGGCGACGGAACTCAACGGCAACACTCGCGACGGCAACGTCACGTTCGGCACCCTGCCCGGCGGCGCTCCGGTCCCGCTGCGCTGCCACACCCTCCAGGGTGAGGTTCACGACGAAAAAGCCTTCCACACCATGGGGCAGGTCGCTGGCCACGCGGGACTGTTCTCAACCGCCGGGGACATGGCCGTCCTCACACAGCTCATGCTTAACGACGGAATCTACAACGGACAGCAGCTGTTCACCGCGGAGGTCGTGGACGCCTTCACGCGGCCGCACGCCGTCGACCCCGCAGTCCCCGGGTCGGCAACGACGGGCCTCGGCTGGCGCGTCAACTCAACGATTGAGTCCTCCTACCACTTCACCGGTGGGCCCGGCCGCAGCACCTACGGCCACCAAGGCTGGACGGGCACCCTCACGGTGATCGACCCGGTCGCCAACATGACGATCTCGCTCCTGGGCAGCGTGCGGCACTCACCGGTCGTATCACCGCCCAACGGCTTCGCCGGGACCGCGTTCCCCCTCGCCGACTTGGTGTCCCTCACCGCCCGCATTTACGGGGCACTTGGGAAAAGCAGCAACCAATACTCTCCGCTCGCAGTGATAGCTCCCGTGCAGCCGGTATCGATTCCATCTGGACGTCCGATCAAGGATGCCCTGGACGCCCTGCCGATCTCGACCACAGTCACGACCAGCACCGGTCAGCGCCACACGGCGCAGCTCGTTTGGTCGGTCGATTCCTACCAGGGTGGGAGGCCCGGCACGTTTGCAGCCACCGCACGCGTTTCGCTCCCTGCACCGGTCATTCAACCCGCAGAGCCGGTCGAGCTGGCCTTGTCCACAACTCTGACCGTTTACCCGGAAGTGCCCGGCGCCGGATCCTGATATTCCTGGGCAGATGATTCCGGGGTTCCCATGGCGGCACGGTGCGCCACCCCGACCGCCGGGCCCGCCTTCGGTTGAGGGCCCTGCTGCGTCCTCGCCGCTGGGTTGGCGTCTTCATGAACCGGTGTGGGCTCGCCTGTATGGATGACTCCACCAGCGTCTCCGATCATGAGCTATCGCCGCTGGAGAAAGGTCGTCCTTGATTGTCAGGCGTTCCGGGTTATTCAGGAGGGCCAGTTGGATAGGACCACCTTTCCGGTGACGGTCGAGCTCTCGAGGAGCTCGTGAGCGCGCCGAAGGCCCTCGGCGTTAATTGGTTCGATGTGGGTTGTCAGCGTTGAGCGGATGCGTCCGGCGTCGATCATCCCGGAGAACTCGTTGAGGAGCTGATGCTGGTAGTAGTCGTGAGGTTCAAACAGAGGACGGGTGAACATGAGCTCCCAGTGCCAGGTGATGCTCTTGCTTTTCAGTGCATCGATGCTGCCGCCGGACTGATCGATAGATACGACCTGCCCTCGGGGTTTGATCACATCAGCAATGGCCTCCAGGTTCGCTGGAGTGAAGGAGGTGAAGACGTAGTCCACTCCGTTGGGTGCCAGCCGCTTGACGTCGCTGGTGAAGTCGCGCGGAACTACTTCGTCCGCTCCCATAAGTTGAACCCATTCCGACGACTCGGGTCTCGAAGCGACAGCGATGACCTTCAGGTCTGTGAGGGCTTTGGCCAGTTGGATGATCAGCGATCCGACACCCCCCGCGGCGCCGATTACAAGGAGCGTCCCTGAGTCCGACCGGGCGAGTTTCAGCTTATCGAACAGCGCTTCCCATGCGGTGATGGCAGTCAACGGCAGTGCTGCTGCAGCAGCGTCGCTGAGTGACTGGGGTTTGTGGCCGACGATGTTTTCCCGCACCAGGTGGAACTGGGCGTTTGTTCCGGACCGGCCGATGGATCCTGCGTAGTAGACCTCGTCGCCGACAGCGAACCTGGTGACGTCAGGGCCGACAGCGACGACGGTTCCCACAGCGTCGTAACCAATCACCCGGGGAGTCTCAAGAGACGGCGAGCCGGCCCGGACCTTCGTGTCCACGGGATTCACCGACACGGCACGGACCTCTACGAGCAGGTCAAAACCGGTAGCTTCCGGCACGGGCAACTCGAGATCCCGGAGGCTGTTGGGTGAGGAAATGGGCAGCCCCGCGTCGAAGCCGACGGCTTTCATAGTCTTCATGCGTCCACCGTACTGATTCGACCACGCACACGTGCAAGGCCCCCGGTACATATTTCGCCTTATATTCGGTTCGGACGCTCGAATAAAAGCCAGACTCGTGTTCCTCGGGGCAGCCAGCACCGGTACCCCTGCGGTGCTCTCCAAATGTTCAACGGGTCCTCCGGGCCGATGCGCGACCCGACGCATGATGGGTATGCGGTTATCGGACCGGGAGCAGCGCTGGGGGGGGGGGGGGGGGGGGGGGTCAGGCTGGGAGGACTGTGCGGTCGAATTAAAACCAAAGACATGGGAAAAGAACCCCCAGGCT
>NZ_WIAE01000027.1:0-13137 GCF_009828605.1 Arthrobacter zhaoguopingii
CGCGCCCTCCCGGAAACCGGGAGGGCGCGGCAGGGCGGGCGCAGGCGCTATTGACCCTCCCCGGCGCAGATGGTTCGATAATCGCGTGCGCCCCGAGGCGCACCGGACGTGGGAGGCCCAGCCATGGGATCAACTTTTCTTCCATGGGGCGGGAGCAGGAAAGCTGCTCAACACGAAGGTGCCGGGCCGGGCTGCCGGCCGGCACTGGGGCGGCCGTGACTGCCCCAGCGGGCCAGCGGAGGGCCGCCGGCGCAAGGGGGCTTGTCGCCATCCTCACCGTCGACGACGAACCGAGCGTCTCCCGGGCCGTCGCCCGTGACCTCCGCCGGCGCTTCGGCGAACAGTACCGGATCGTGCGCGCCGACTCGGGGGCCGAGGCGCTCGAGGCGCTGCGGGAGCTCAAGCTCCGCGGCGACGAGGTTGCCCTGCTCATCGCCGACCACAAAATGCCCGAGATGAACGGCATCCAGTTCCTCGAGGCGGCCATCGACATCTATCCGGCGGCCCGCCGGATGCTGCTGACCGCCTACGCCGACACCAGCGCGGCCATCGACGCGATCAACGTCGTTGATCTCGACCACTACTTGCTCAAGCCGTGGGACCCGCCGGAGCAGAAGCTGTACCCGGTCGTCGATTCCCTCCTCGAGTCCTGGCGGACCGCGGACCGCCGGCCCGTCCACACCACGACCCTCGTGGGCCACCGGTGGTCGGCGCGGTCCGTCGAAGTGCGCGAATTCCTCGCCCGGAACCAGATCTCCTACCGCTGGCTGCCGGTCACCGAACCGGAGGCGCAGCGGATCCTGGCGGCGGCAGGCACCGACGGCTCGGTCCTTCCAGTGGTGGTGACCGCCGGCGGGGACGCCCTGATCGCCCCCGCCGACACCGTCCTGGCCGAACGCGTGGGCCTGAGCACCGCCCCGCTCGAGGATTTCTACGACCTCGTGGTGGTCGGCGGGGGCCCGGCGGGGCTGGGGGCCGCGGTCTACGGTGCGTCCGAGGGCCTCCGGACGGTCCTCGTGGAGAAAAACGCCACCGGCGGGCAGGCGGGGCAGAGCTCACGGATCGAAAACTACCTGGGCTTCCCCGACGGAGTTTCCGGTGCCCAGCTGGCGGACCGGGCCCGCCGCCAGGTCTCCAAGTTCGGTGCCGAGGTGCTCACCACCCGCAACATGACCGGGCTGGAGGCGCGGGGCGGGGCGCGCGTCGTGACCTTCGATGACGGGACGGAAATCGCCGGGCATGCGGTGGTGCTGGCGATGGGCGTGGCCTACAAGACCCTGGCGGGCGAAGGGCTCCCGCACCTCACCGATCGGGGTGTCTTCTACGGTGCTGCCACCGCCTCGGCGGCCGACCTCGCCGGCGAGGACGTCTACATCGTCGGGGGAGCCAATTCCGCAGGGCAGGCCGCCGTCTATTTCGCCCGCACGGCCCGCTCGGTCAAGCTGCTGATCCGTGCCTCAAGCCTGACGGCGTCGATGTCCTCCTACCTCATCGACCAGATCGAGGCCACCGCGAACATCGAGCTTCTGCTCCAGACGGAGGTGGCGGCGGCCCGCGGCGAGGAGCACCTTGAGGGGCTGACCCTGCGGAACCGGGAAACGGGTACGACCCGGGAGGCGGCGACGAACTGGCTGTTCGTCTTCATTGGAGCCGATCCCCACACGGAAAACCTCGAGGGGGCCCTGGTCCGGGACAGCCGCGGGTTCATCGTGACCGGCAACGACCTGCTGACCGACGGCAGGCCCCCTGCGGACTGGCCGCTCGACCGTATGCCGTACCCGCTCGAGACCAGCATCCCCGGGGTGTTTGTCGCGGGCGACGTGCGCGCCGGCTCGGTGAAACGGGTGGCCTCGGCCGTCGGCGAAGGCGCCATGGCCGTCACCCTCGCCCATCGATACCTGGCCGCGCAGTGAACGGGGGCCAGCAGTGCGATCCGGAGGAGCTCCGCACGCTCTTTCTGTTCGAGAAGCTCACCGAGGAGCAGCTCGCCTGGATCTGCAAGATCGGCACCATCCGCTCCTACGGGGCCGAGACGATCTACAGCGAGAACACGCCGGCGGAGGTGTTCTACGTCCTGCTCGACGGCGAGGTGGTGCTGACCCGCCGGGTCGGCGACGACGACGTCGAACTCATCCGCACCAGCCAGCGGGGCGTGTACGCCGGCGCGGTGCAGGCCTACCTCCGGGACCGGGTACCCCAGATCTATTCGACATCCTTCCGGACGAGCAGGCCGAGCCGGTTCCTTGAGATCGGGGCCGAGGACTTCGGCAACCTCGTCGGCGACTGGTTCCCGATGGCGCTGCACCTGCTCGAGGGGCTGTTCCTGGGAATGGAGAACACCCGCGAGGTGATCGCACAGCGGGAGCGGCTGATGGCCCTGGGCTCCCTCTCTGCCGGACTGACCCACGAGCTCAACAACCCGGCGGCGTCGGCGCTGCGGGCCACCTCCGTGCTGCGGGAACGGGTTGCCGCCCTTCGTGACACGATCCATTTCGCGGCGGGCCTGACCGTGGCTCCGGAGGCGCTCGAGCGGCTCGTCGTCCTGCAGGAGGAGGCGCTGCGCCGGTCCGCGCACGTCGGAACCCTCGGCCCGCTTGAGGTCTCCGACCGGGAGGACGCGCTCGCCGACTGGCTCGAGGACCACGGTGTGCAAGGCAGCTGGGAGCTGGCCGCGACCTTCGTCCAGGCCGGCGTCGGCGAGGACTGGCTGAGGGAGGCCGCAACGGCCGCTCCCGACGGCGACATCAACGGGGTCCTCCACTGGCTGGCCAACGTGATCGTCACCGAACAGCTGATGAACGAAATCCAGGATTCGACCTCCCGGATCTCCACCCTGGTCGACGCGGCCTCCCAGTACTCCCAGCTCGACCGCGCGCCCTACCAGGAGGCCGACGTGCGTACGCTGCTCGACAGCACGCTCGTCATGCTGGCCCAGCGCATCGGTGCCGGGATCACTGTCGAGAAGACCTACGACCCTGGACTGCCGATGCTTCAGTGCTATCCGGCCGAACTCAACCAGGTCTGGACGAACCTCATCGACAACGCTGTGGCCGCCATGGAGGGGCAGGGCCGGCTGACCGTGACCGCCGTCCGCGAGCGGGACATGGTGCTCGTGGAAATCGGGGACACCGGGCCCGGCGTTCCCCGGGAGTTCCGGGGGCGGATCTTCGAGCCGTTCTTCACGACCAAACCCGTGGGCAGCGGAACCGGCCTCGGCCTCGATATTTCCTGGCGGATCGTCGTGAACAAACACCATGGGTCGCTGAAGCTGGTCAGCGACCCGGCCACGAAGTTCCAGGTGCGGCTGCCGCTGCGGCAGGCCGCGGAGGACGACAGGGCCGGCCCCGCGCCGGCGCAGGAACCACAAGCCGCTCGCGGATGAACCTCGCCCTGACCCTGCTCACCATCGTGGCCGTGATCTGCGCCGGCAGCGCCCTGGCCACCCGGTGGCGGATGTCGGCTCCGCTGCTGCTCGTGGTCATCGGAGTGATCGGGTCCTACCTGCCGTTCATCCCCCCGGTGCGACTCATCCCCGAAATGGTGCTGATCGGCATCCTGCCCCCGCTGCTGTACGCGGCCGCCCTCCGGACTCCCGCCGTGCAGTTCCGGGCCCTCAAGCGTCCCATCGCGCTGCTCTCGGTCGGCTACGTCATCTTCGGCACGGTCACCGTGGGGCTCCTGGTCGCCTGGCTGGTCCCCGATGTGCCCCTGCCGGCCGCGTTCGCCCTCGGCGCCGTCGTCGCGCCCCCGGACGCGGTCGCGGCGACGTCCATCGCGCGGCGGGTGGGGATGCCCCGCCGGGCCGTGGCGGTGCTCGAGGGGGAGTCGCTGGTCAACGATGCAACCGCCCTGGTGCTGCTGCGCTCCTCCGTCGCCGCGCTCGCCGGAAGCATCAGCCTGCTCGAGATTGCCTTCGAATTCGTGGTGGCGGCCGCGGGAGGCGCGCTAATCGGCGCCTGCGCCGCCCTAGTGCTGCTGGGAATCCGCAAGCGCGTGCGGAACGTGCCCATCAACACGGCGATGTCCCTGGCCGCACCCTTCGTCGCGTTCCTGCCCGCCGAGGCGCTCCATACCTCGGGGGTGCTCGCGGTCGTCGTGGCCGGCCTGATCATCGGCACCCGGACCCCTGCGATGCCCGGCAGCGCCTCACGGCTGAGCCAGCGCACCAACTGGGCGACGGTCCAGTTCCTCCTTGAGAACGCGGTGTTCCTGCTCATCGGGCTGCAGGTGCGTTCGATCGTCGACGCCGCCCTGATGGACCCGATGGGCCCGGTACGGGTCTGGACCGTGTGCGGCATCATCCTGCTGGCGGTCATCGTGCTGCGACCGGTCTGGGTCTTCCCCGCCAGCTACCTGCCCCGGCTCGTTCCGCGGATCCGGACCACCGAACCTCCGCTGCCCTGGCAGCTGCCGGCCGTCATCGCGTGGGCCGGGATGCGCGGGGTGGTCACGCTGGCGGCGGTGTTCGTCCTCCCGGAGGACATTCCGCACCGGCCGGTGCTCATTCTCGCCGCCCTTGTCGTGGCCGCCGGCACCCTGGGCATCCAGGGTTTCAGCCTGCCCTGGGTGGTGCGCCGGCTGGGGCTGCGCGGCCCCGACCGCCGGGAGGATGCGCTGCAGCGGGCCCTGCTGGTGCGCCAATCCACCGCGGCCGGTCTGGGGCAGCTTGAGGGACGCATCCTTGCCGAGGACTCCCCGGAACTGCTGGGGATGCTCCGCCGCCGCACCAAGGAGTGGAGCGCCGCGGCCTGGGAGCGCCTCGGTCCGCCCGAGGAGCAGCTCCAGACGCCCAGCCAGCGGTATTTCGAACTGCGGATGGTCATGCTCGGCGCCGAACGCCGGGAGGTGCTGAAGCTGCGCCGGCAGGGGCTCTATGCCGCCGAAGTGGTCGATGAGGTCCTTGAGCGGCTCGACTCCGAGGAAGCGATGCTTGAGACGTTCCTCGCCGAGGAAGCGGACGAAGCCGGCGGGACTGTTCCTGCGGTGGGCCCGGCCGCCCTGGCGGAGCCGAGGGACCGGCCCGTCCGGGACGAGTGTGCGCATCTGCAGGACGCGCCCGAACGGCAGGCGCCGGCGGACCCCCAGTGCCGTGACTGCGCCCGTGAGGGGACGACGCCGGTGCACCTGCGGATGTGCCTTGAGTGCGGCGAGGTCGCATGCTGCGAATCCTCGCCCGGCCTGCATGCCGACCGGCACTTCCGGAACACGGGTCACCCGCTGATGCGCAGCGTCGAACCGGGCGAGTCGTGGCGGTGGTGCTACCTCGACGAGGTGCTTGGCTGATGGAGGCCCGGGGCCCGGCCCCGCACGCCGCGGGGAAGCTGGCACGCGGCGAAGACGAAAGGGCCCGCCCGGCGGCTGCCGGGCGGGCCCTGGTGCTCGCTGATCGGCGTGCGGGCTGATCAGCGTGGGGACTGATCAGCCCGCGGTTCGATCAGCGGGAGAACTGATCAGCGGAGGGCCCGGTCAACCGGCGGCCCTGATCAGTTCGGCGGTGTCGGCGCGGAACAGTCCGCCCTGCCGGGTGCCGACGAACAGCCACTTCCCGTCGTTGCTCGCATCGAGCGACGTGACCGAGGTGGAGGCCAGCCCGGCGGACACGTTCTTCCAGGTGAGACCCCCGTCCAGGCTTGCGAGTACCCCGCGGCCGTGGACCCACAGCGGTGTGGGGCGGAAGGTCGTCGATCCGGCGAACAGGACGGTCGAGTGTCCGCGCTTGCCCTTCACGACGGCCTCGGTGATCGAACTGGTGTACATGTCGATCCCGCCGACGTCCGAGCGCGTGAAGCTCTTCCCGCCGTCGGTCGAGACGGAGATGCCCCGGCCCCCGGCGACGACGTGGAGCGGATCCACCGGATCGACCCAAACGGTTGAGGTTTCCCCTTCCTGCACCTGACGGATCGTGGCTCCGTCGTCCTCCGAGAGGTAGAGTCCCTCGTCGGCGGCAAGCCACATCCGGGTGTCGTTCGAGGGGTCGATGGCGATGTTCCGGATGGTGATCGGGTGCTGGTATGTCTCCCAGGTCTGCCAGGCGTCACGGGTGACCAGGAGGCCCCTGTCCCCGAAGTCCGCGTAGCTCCCAGCGCCGTGCTCTGTCCTGGTCGGGCTGGCCTCAAGGTCGTGGATCACCTGTCCGCGGGAGGACCTGCCGGCCTGCGTCCAGGTTGCTCCGCCGTCGGAGCTCACCTCGATCCGGTGGGCGAACCAGGCATCCACGCGGGTCCTCCACAGGGCGTTCCGGTCCCCGGCGTCCTGCTCCAGTTCATCGGAGCGGACGCCGATCATGCCCTCCCCGCCCGTGGGGCCCCATTCGACGATGTTGGCGGGCAGCTTGCGCCCGGCCGGAAGCTCGCGCGATGCGGAGCCCTGATCGTCGGACACGAACAGGCGCGGGGCGCCCTTGACATCGGTCGACGCGATGACGTCCTTGATGGTCGTGGCAGCCACGCCCAGCCGCTTGAAGGAGTCTCCGTCGTTGCGTGAGGCGTAGAGGCCGCTCGTTTCCATCGCTACGAGCAGGGAGCGTCGATCGTCCGGCCACCGGGCGAAGTCGCTGCCGATGCCGCCGCCTCCGCCCGGGTAGGTGAAGTCCTTCCAGGTGACGCCGTTGTCGGTGGAGCGGGCATATCCGTTGTTGCTGGTGGCCCGGATTAGTTCATCTCCCACCGCGTGGACGTCGATGGCGAAGGATCCGAGCGGCTCGGTTGTCCTCCACGTCGAGCCTCCGTCGGTCGAGGTGGTGACCCGATCGCGTTCGCTGACGGCCACCACCGAGCCGGTCGCGGCGACCCCGGTGATGCTCCGGTCAGGGGATTCGTACACCAGATCGGGGGTGCCGGGGCTTCCGAAGACGTCCTCGACCCGCCAGACCCGCTCGGTCCCGGCGACCAGCAGGTTGCCGTTCTGCAGCGCGGCGCCGGTGACCGCTCCCGCCCAGCGGAAGGGCAGGTGGGACCAGGTGGCCCCTCCGTCGAGGCTGATCTCCACTCCGTCCGCGGTGAGGACGGCAAGCCTGCTGCCGTCATTGACGACCGCGGAGACGTGCTTGTCGGGCATCGGCAGGACGCTCCAGGTCTTCCCGAGGTCTTCCGTGCGCAGCAGGCGCCCGGCGTAGCTTGGGTCCATGGGGGGATTCGTCCCTCCGCCATTGACGGCGTACCAAAAGGCCTTGCCGTTTTTCGGGTCGGCTAGAGGGATGCCGCTGCCGTCGGCCACCGGCAGGGACCTCATCTGCCGCCACGAGGCGCCGTGATCGGTGGTGATGAAGGGGCGCACCGACGTCGACGTCGTCTGCATTGCGGTTCCTGGTGCGGCCGGCGAAACAGCGAGCTGGTCCGAACTGGCGTTCCGCCCCACCTGCTTCCAGGTGGTCTCGCTCGTTTCACCGGAGACGACTTCCATCGAGCCTGACCCCGCGATCTGGCTGCCGCCGGTGACGCCGGTGGCGGTGAGAGTGTAGGCACCCACATCGTGTGCCTCCACGTCGGCGCTGTACCAGCCGGGCATCGACGGCGACGGAACCGTAGTGACGGTGAACGGTTCATCAGTCCCGCCGTTGGGGGACACCGTCAGGACTGGCGTCTCGTCAAGGCGGAGGAAGGAGCTAATCAGGACCCTCGTCGTTCCGGGAGCCGCTGGCTGGGGCGTAGCGGTGACCGAGAGGCGGCGCGAGAGCTGCAGGTAGGGGATGCGCACCTCGGTGCCGTCGCTCAGACGGGCGAGGATGACCCCCGAGAGCTCCGAGTCGGCCTCGGACACCGTTGCGGATGCCACCGCCTCCACCGGGACCGAGGCGCCGGGTGCGATGCTGACTTCGGGGCTGCTCAGCGTCAGTTCACCGGCGCTGCGGTCTGAGGGAAGGACCTCAAGCCGCGCAGAGACCGGCTCGGTGGAAAGGTTCTTCAGGGCGAATTCAAGGGGAACGGGCCGGTCCCCCCGGGCGTCGGCCTGGCCGAACCCGAGGGACGACGGTGATGCGAGAACGCTTGCCTTCTGCAGCGTGCCCGTGTCGGCCCGGCCGGCGCCCTGGAGGGTGGGGGAGAGCCGTGCGGACGCTCCCGCGAGCTCCTTCGAACTCCCCACGAGGAGCGAGCGAAGCGATGCCGGATCCAGGTCGGGATGCTGGGCGCTCGCGATGGCTGCGGCTCCCGCGACGAAGGGCGAGGCCATCGACGTTCCGGAGAGCCGGGCGAGATTGCCGGGCGCCCCGAAGGTGGAGGGAACCATTGAGAGGATATCCAGACCGGGAGCAACGATTTCGGGCTTGAGCCGGCTGCGGACTGTTGGTCCGCGGGAGCTGAAGCTGGCGATGGTGTCGGTCGCGTCGACCGACGAGATGGTGATACGGGCAGTTCCCTCCTCCACCGCTTCGGCGAAGGCAGCGTATTCCGAGTTCTTCATTCCGAGGACAACGAGCGAATCCAGCCGTGAATCACTGCCCTGGGCGAGGGGCCCGGACGCGCTCGGTGCGGCGTCGGTGATGCCCGGATCCACCCCGGGTCCCGTGGGATCTCCGGGCCCGATTACGGGTGGAGTGTCGCTTTCAGGAGGAGGGCTGTAGAAGATGACTGCCGCCGCGCCGCGCTCCTCGGCGAGCTGGGCGATCCCAAGGAGGCCGCCGGCGGATTCGGTGGCGCTTCGGGGGAGTTCGGCCTGATGGGCGACCACCTTGCCGGCGACATCGCCGGCCGCGTCGAAGTCTTCGGACGTTCCTGCCCCACCGACGGCGACCACCGGTGCGGTGAGGTCCTGTTCCGGCGGATTCGCGCTGAACGGAGCCCGCCAGGTGGTGAGTGTGCGCTGCATGGGAGCGGCGAGCGCCGCTGTGGCAACCCGGTAGTCCGTCACCGATGCGCCGACGGCGAGGACGTCCGCGGCCGCTGCGGGGGTTCCGATGGTCGCTTCCCCCGGGCCTTCATTTCCTGCGGCGGCGACCACCAGGACGCCACTCTGTGTGGCGTTTGAGGCTGCGTCACCGAGGGCGTCATTTCCATCCCCTGGACCGCCGAGGCTCATATTGATCACATCGGCCGGGTGCTCACCGAGGGGGTCCGCCGCGGCTTCAATCCCGGCGATGATCGTCGATTCCCATCCCGCGCCCTCGTCGTTGAGCACCTTGTAGGCAGTGAGGGCAGCCTCGGGCGCCACACCGGGTGCCGCACCGGTCCCGGCGACAATTCCGGCGACGTGCGTGCCGTGATAGTGATCGTCCATCGGGTCGTCGTCGTCATTGATGAAGTCGTACCCGTCCACCACCTTGAAGCCCTCGCCGAATCCACCGCCCAGTTCCGGCAGCGAGTAGTCGATTCCGGTGTCGAGGACAGCGACGACCGAGCCCTTCCCGGCGGCGGTTTCCGCCGTCGTCGGGGCATCGGCGTCGTCCGGCTGGGTGCTCTTGGCGGGCTTCGCTGCGTCTTTGGGAGCGGGCTTTGCTGAGGGCTTCGCCGTCGCCTTCGGCGTGGGCGCGGGGGCCGCGGGGTCGGTTGGAGGAGTGGGCTTCTCGGCGGGCGCAGTCGGCGCGGTCGTCGCCTCCCCATCTTGGGCGGGATCGGCCGGTTCCGGTGCCGGCGCGGTCTCGAGGGAATGGACCTGGCGGTCGAGGTTCACCCGGGCCACGCCGGGAATCCCGCGGAGTGCCTCGAGCTGGCTCGGGTCAACCGTGGCGATGACGGCGTTGAGCACGCCGGTGACGTGCCGGGTTTCTTCGAGCCGGATGCCGCGGGCTCCTGCCTCGGCAAGGACGCCCTCCTGCGCCCCGGTCACCTCGGCGCGGGCCGAGCGGTAGGCGCTCTGCGCATCGGAGCGGGCGTTTCCCGTTCCTTTCCGCAGTGCGTTGGCCTTGGCATCACCGAGCCGGGCGAGCGCGTGCTCCCCCTCGAATTCGATGATGACACGTTGGGATTTATTGGCGGCGGAGGCGGGAGGGCCCTCAACGGCCGTGAGGCCGCCGGCGAGGACCGCGAGCGCCGCGGTGCCTCCGGCAAGGTGGGTTAGGGAACGGGAACCGAGTATCGACATGGACATCCTTCGTCACGATCGCCTTTTGGCGTGCCGTAACTCTACGGTTCCATGCACCAAATAAATGGCCGCGGGAGGCCGATGGCCGCAGGAGGCCATAAAATGGTTGAATGCCGGTCCCAATACGTCATCGAACCGTCACAGCCACCCGCGTCGTGCTGCCTCCGCCCCGGCCTGGAACCGGTTGGCGGCTCCCAGTTCTGCCATCAGGTCCTGGCTCCTGCGGCGCAGGGTGCGCGCCGACATGCCGAGCTGGCGGGCGATGACCTCGTCCTTCAGGCCGGCACCGATCAGGGTGAGCATCGCATGCTCCTCAGGGGTCGGCGCCCGCTCCGGCCGGCGCCCCGGAGTCGTGAGACCTCGGGCGACGGCCTCAGGATTGCCCGCCACCGGGATGGCAGAGCGCCAATAGAACTCGAACAGCTGGCAGAGGGCCTCAACCAGCGGAGGCGACTCGGTGACGAGGGCGTCGAAGCGTTCCCCCTCCAGGGTGAGGGACACCATGGCGACCGTGCGGTCGGCAATGGCCAGCTTGAGGGGGAGATCGGGTGTCGCCCGCGCTTGTTCCCCGCGGGCGACAAGGCGCTGGACCTCCTCCCAGCCGCCCTCGTGCTCGAAGCTGGCGGCGGAGTAGATGGCCCGCCACGACACCCCGCGGTCAAGCACCACGGGTTCGAGCGGATTCGAGGATGCCGACACGTAGGGAGGCCGGTCGAACGCAAGGAACTCTCTCCCCGCCTGGTGCTGCAGCCGCACGTACCAGGCGGCCAGCGCATCGGCCCCACTCAGGACCTGTGTCTGGGGTGCGTCGGCCTGGCTCGAGCGGCCGGCGTCGAACTGGTCCGCCAGCACGCCGATGTGGTCGCGGATGCGGGCCAGGCCGTCGCTGTGCCGGTCGGTGAGGATCCGCAGGGCAAACCGGGGATCGACCGGCGCGTAGTCGCCGTTCTCGGTGGCCCGCCGGGCGACAAGGCCCATCCCGCGCAGCTTATCGAGGCGGCCCTCGGCCTCCGCGTGGGAGATTTCGAGCTGTTCCGCCACCACGGGGACGCTTGCCGCCCCCTGCCGCAGCACAAGGTGGTAGATGCGTTCACTGGCCTCGTCGATTCCGAGGAGGTCGAGAACGGTCTCATCCTTAGCCATGGCAGAAAGCCTACCGAGGCCGGGCCCGTCCTGCCGCAGCCGGGCCGTTGGTTTCGGCGCCTTTCCGGTGCCGGGCCGCGCCGCACGCCCGAGCGGCGGCGGGGTGCGGTCCCGATTTCCCGGGGCGGTTTCGTCCCCGTTGGATAATGGGCCGTCCCCCTCAGTAGTGTTTCCCTATGGCCTCCCTTCGAAACAGCCGCGCCGCCGCGCTCCCAGCCAAACTTTCCCGATCCTGGCTGCTGGCTTCAGCGGCCTCGGAGGCCAACTTCGCCCCGGCGCTCGCCTCTGAGGCGGACTCCGTCATCTTCGATATGGAGGACGCGGTACCTGCCGACGCGAAGGTTGAGGCGCGGGACCGCGTCGTCCAGGCCCTGTCCAGCGGCATGACCGCCTGGGTTCGCGTCAATGGGATTGAAACCGACTACTGGGCCGATGACCTCGCGGCCCTCTCCGGGCTCCCCGGCCTGCGGGGGGTCATGCTCGCCATGACGGAGAAGCCCGAGCAGGTGACCCATACCGCGATGCGGCTCAAGGCCGGAACTCCGGTCCTCGCCCTGGTGGAATCGGCGCTCGGCATCGAAAACGCCACGGCCATCGCGAGTGCCCCGGGAACATTCCGTCTGGCCTTCGGTGTCGGCGACTTCCGCCGGGACACCGGCGCCTCTGACGACCCTCTGGCGCTTGCCTATGCACGGTCAAAGCTTGTTGTCGCATCCCGCGTCGGCCAGCTTCCGGGCCCCATCGACGGGCCCACCGTCGGGGCGCTCGGTGATGACCTGCTGCAGGCGAGCAGTGTCACCGCCTCAATGGGGATGACCGGCAAGCTATGCCTTTCTCCCGACGCAACCGACACGATCAACAGGGCGCTTTCTCCGAGCGAATCGGAGATCCAGTGGGCCGTGGAGCTGCTCAGCGCCCATGCCGCCGGCGCGGTGGTGGGGGACGGCTCCTACCTTCCGCGGCTGGCGCGGGCGCAGAAGATCTCCTCGCTCGCCGACTCCTACGGACTCTGGAACGCCTGAGCCGGTAGGTCGCCCCGTCCGGCGCCTTAGACTGCCATGGCCCTCTGCTGTTGCGCGCTGAGCGGCGATGCCCCTCCGCAGTTGGTGCACACCAGAAGGCGGCTCTTGCGCACTGTCAGCAGCGGGATGAAGAACACCGTGAACTTCGTGGCCCGCTGAATCACCTGCTGCGGAGCAAAGCGCCCGCAGAAGTGGCAGCTGGCGGAGCGGGAGAACAGGACGCGCTCGCGTGAGGTGAGGCCGAACAGGAAAAACATCGTGCTCCTTCAGTGGCATGGGGTTGTCCGAGGGGCCTACGCTACCCGCAGTCCGGACGAAATAGGAAGTAGGCTGATGATTGACTTACCGCAGCCTGTCCGGGTGCCTTAACCCAAAGACGTCCCGCACCGGGGGTGCGGGACGTCCTTTGAAGGCGGAGGCTACAGCCGGCGGTATTTGTTGACCATGGGGCAGTCGAAGGGGTCGCGGGCGGCGAGGCCGACCCGGTTGAGGTAGGTGACCACGGCGGCGTAGGAGGCGCCGACGCCGACTTCGGTGTAGGGGACCTTGAGGCGTTCGCAGTGCTCGCGGACGATCTCGGCGGCGCGGCGCAGGTGCGGGCGGGGCATGTCCGGGAAGAGGTGGTGTTCGATCTGGAAGTTCAGCCCGCCGAAGGCGTTGTTGATGAAGGATCCGCCGCGGATGTTGCGTGAGGTCAGGACCTGCTTCTGGAAGAAGTCGAGCTTGCTGTCCTCGGGCACGACCGGCATGCCCTTGTGGTTCGGGGCGAACGAGGCGCCCATGTAGAGGCCGAACACGGCCAGCTGCACGCCCAGGAAGGCGAAGGCCATGCCCACGGGCAGGAACCAGAAGAGGATGCCCAGGTAGGCGGTGAAGCGCACCGCGAGCAGGGCCAGCTCGACCCAGCGGCCGGGCACGGTGCCGCGGCGGAACAGGGTCATGATGGAGCGGGCGT
>NZ_WIAE01000028.1:0-10128 GCF_009828605.1 Arthrobacter zhaoguopingii
AAGGCCCGGGCCTACGTCACCGAGACGCTCCTGGCCGAACCGGCCGCTGTCCGCTGAGACGTTCACAACCGAAGAACCGGAGCACGGTCATGATCACTAAAACCAACATCGAGGTCCCCGGGCTCGGCGACTCCCGCAAGTACGCCTACCTGCAGTGCGTCACGGCCGGCGATTTCGCGTTCGTCGCCGGGCAGACCGGGGTTGATAAGGACTACAACATCGTTTCGCCCGAGTTCGGCGCCCAGGCCCGGCAGGCCCTGCGCAACGTCGGACTGGCTCTGGAGGCCGCCGGCACGAACCTGGCCAACATCGTCAATCTGACCGTGTACCTGGCCGATGCCCGCGATGCGTTCGAATTCATCGACATCTGCCGCGAACTGATGGACGAGAACTTCGCGCCGACCGCCATTCTCGGAGGAATCGACTTCGTCCTCTCCGGTCTGCGCATCGAGATACAGGCCACCGCCGTGATCGAGCGCCCCTGAGGCCAGCGCACCCGAGAGAGGGACAGCCCCGCTGCCATCCCTCCCTACTACACCGCAGCCACGGTGCTGCCAAACGAAGGGAACACCATGCACGTCCTGCTTACCGGAGCGACCGGCTACATCGGCTCCGCCGTCCTCAAAGGCCTCATTCAGGGTGGCCACTCCGTCACCGCCCTCGTCCGCACCGAGGACGCAGCCGACCGCCTACGCGGCACGGACGTGGACGCCGCCGTTGGCGACATGCGTGATGCGGGCTTCATCACCGCTCTTGCCCAGAAGGTCGACGCCGTCATTCACACGGCCACTACCGGTGACGGGCACAAAGCGGCCGCAGAACGCACCCTCACCGACGCCGTCATCGCCGGCCTCGGAGACACCGGCAAGCCCTTCATCCGTACCGGCGGCATCTTGGTGTACGGCCAGGGTGAGGACATCACCGAAGCCTCCCCTCGGCGTGCCCCCAGCTTCGTGGCCTGGCGTGATGCCATGGACATTCCCACGCTTCAGGCCCCCGGGATCCGATCGATCCTCATCGAGCCGGGCGTCGCCTACGGCTACGGACACGGCATCCCCAACCTGGTCAGCCGCGCCGAGATCACCGAGGGTGACGGTCCGGCGCTCATCCTTCTCGGAGAGGGAAATCAGCATTGGACCACGGTCCACGTCGACGACCTCGCGGCCCTCTACATTCTTGCCTTGGAAAAAGCGCCCCACGGCTCCACGTACCTGGGCGTAAACGGCCACAACCCCACCGCCCGGGAACTCGGAGAAGCAGCCAGCCGCGTACGCGGACTCGGCGGACGCGTCGCCCCGGAAACCGCAGCTGAGACCATCGCCCGCCTCGGGGCTTTCGGCGAAGCGCTCCTCCTCAGCCAGCAGGCGACCGGCCGGGCCGCCCGCGAACTCGGATGGACCCCGACCCGTCCGACGCTCATCGATGAAATCAACGCCGGCACGTACACGAACTGAAAGTACCCCATGACGACGACTGTCCCCGTCCCGTCGACGACGCCCACTCGCAGCATCCGCTATGGCGGACTGGTCGTGCTGATGCTGATGGGCTTTCTGCTCGTCACGGCCGAGTTCCTCCCGAACGGCGTGCTCACTGAAATGGCCGACACGCTCGGCGTCACCCCTGGACAGGCCGGCCAGACCGTCACTGTGACAGCCCTCGCCGGGCTGATCGTCGCGCCGGCCGTGAGCATCCTGTTCCCGAAGCTTGACCGCAGGTCGCTGCTGATTTGGATGGCACTCGCTGCGGCGGCTTCGAACCTCATCGTCGCTATCGCACCGAACCTGCTGATCGTGCTGGCGGCCCGGTTCCTGCTGGGCGCTGCGCTTAGTGCCTTCTGGGCGATGTCGATCACCGTCGCCGCGCGCCTTGCAGGGCCCCAGCACCTTGGCAGAGGGGTCATGTTCACATCCGCGGGCGTCTCGCTGGCTACGGTCGCCGGTGTGCCGTTGGGGGTCATGCTCAGCGAGATCGTCAACTGGCATGCAGTGTTCGCCATCGCCGGCGTGCTGATGATCATGCTCGCGGTAGCTCTGCGCATCTTCCTACCGACCGTCCCGGCCGAGCAGGCATCCAGCCTGCGCCTGATCATCAGCACCCTCCGGCAGCCCGGCATCGGCCTGGGAATGTTCGGACACATCGCGGTCGTGCTCGGGCACTTCTTCGCCTACACCTACATCCGGCTCGCACTCGAGCGTATCCCCGAGATCGACGCCGCAGCGATCGTGGTGCTGCTCGCCGTGTTCGGCATCGGCGGACTTGTGGGAAACTTCGTGATCGGGATGCTCATCGATCGGGCGTTCGCGTTCTTCGCCGTGTTCACCCCCACCGTGATCGCCGCCGCTGTGATCGCAACGATCCTGTTCTCGGACTCAATCATCGCGATCGGCGTTGTGGCGCTGCTCTGGGGCTTCTTCTTCTCATCCTGGCTGCTCGTGATGAACACCTGGGTAGGTCACCGGATGCCTAACCGCCTGGAAGCAGGAGGCACCCTCATCTTCATCGGATTCCAGGTGGCCATCGCGTCCGCAGCCGGGGTCGGAGGAATCCTCGTCGACTCTGTCAGTATCGAGCTCGTCTACACCGTCGGAGCTGCCGCCCTGCTGCTCGGCGCGGTGCTGTTCGGAACAGCGAACCGCAAAAGCTTTATCACTTGAACACAGCGAGCTGCTGCGGGCCGGCGGAATGATCCGACGAACCCACGCTGCCCGTGAACCAGGGGCCCATCCCAAGCGACTATGACTACCTGGGATCGGACGGGCACGCAGCAGTCCATCGTGCAACTAATCCGTAACCGGCGCGTCGGCACACAGGTCGACGAGCCTGTGGAGCAGCTACAGCACAACTCATATAGACATTTCGCAAAGTATCTATATGATGGTAGTGTCAGTACCACTGATTCAGAACGAAGTATCCATCAGTTCCCACCATCGAGGAGAAATCACATGACGAATATTGCCGTGATTTACTACAGTTCCACTGGTCATGTGCACGCACTGGCCGAAGCCGTCGCTGAAGGTGCACGCGAGACAGGCGCTGAAGTACGTCTGCGCCGGGTACCCGAACTAGCGCCGGAGGAGGTCATCCGCGGGCAGAACGCCTGGAACGAACACCACGAGGCGACCAAGCACTCCGTCCCGGAAGCCACCAACGAGGACCTCGAATGGGCCGACGGCGTGGCCCTGGGCACTCCGACCAGGTTCGGGCTGCCCTCCTCGCAGCTGAAGCAGTTCATCGATCAGACCGGCCCCCTCTGGGCGGCCGGGAAACTGGCGGACAAAACCGCCACCGCGTTCACCTCGACCCAGAACGTGCACGGCGGATCGGAAGCCACCCTCCTGTCGCTCAACAACGTCTTCTACCACTGGGGGGCAATCATCGTTCCCCCCGGCAATACCGAGTCAGTAACTTTTGCGGCTGGCGGAAACCCCTATGGTGTGTCCTATCCCTCCGGTGACGGCACAGTGATGATGCCCGAGGCCGTAAAGGCTGCTGCCCGCCACCAGGGCAACCGGCTGGCCCGGTTCACCTCACGGCTCCTGCAGGACACCGAATCAGAGAGCCCGGCCGAACTGGAGCGTGTCTCCTAACCAGGTTTGCGGGTTGCGGTACCTACTTGAGGAAGGTGCGGTCACTGAATCGCTCATGACGGTATCTGCTGTCTGCCGTTCCGGCCGTACCGGGCGCTGCTTGTATCAGGGGTGCTGCTTCATCAAGGCTGTGGTGTGCGGATGCGGTGGGTGAGCCAGTCGATGAGGAGCCGACTGGACGCCGGGTGCATTCCCGTCTGGGAGTGTTGAAGTGCGTGCCAAGCTTTCACCTCAGCAGCGGCACCGGTGTCATCGATGAACCTGGTCAGTGGGCAGCGCTGCAGTTCCAACGGGTGCGGTGCGGCCAGCCGGGCAAACTGCCAGTGATAGGCCAGGGCGCCAAGGGAGGTTTGTATCGGGGACAGGTGCAGTTCGAAGGTGAACGAGTCAATCCATCGGAGGCAGTCCTGCGGCGCCAGGGGTTTCGCGAAGTAGTACCCCTGGCCTAGGGGCGCTCCAAGGATGATCGCAGCCTCGGTCAGGCTGTCATCTTCCAGTCCTTCGATCACGACACTTAATCCGAGGTCCCGGCCCATCTGCATGAGTGTCGCCATGATGCTGAGCGTCTCTAGGGGTTTGTCCGACACATGGAGGAACAATCCCCGGTCGAGTTTGATGGTGCTGAACGGAAACGAGGACAGGCGCTGCAGGCTGCTGTGTCCGGATCCGAGGTCGTCCATGGCCAGGCCGACTCCCAGGGCGGAGAGTTCCTGCAGCGCTACCCGCTGGGTTTCCAAGTCGATGTCGGGAGATTCCAGCAGTTCCAGGCCGAGCCGGCCGGGCAGCAGAGCGTGGGCGCTCAGAGCGTCCCCGATGAGTTGGGGTATGGTGCGGTCGTGCAGGATTTCCGGGGGCAGGTTAACTGACACGCCGAGATAGCGGCCTTCCTGGTCCCAGGCGGCAATGACCTCCAACGCGCGATCGAGGACCACGGTGAACAGCTCCCGCTGATCATCGGCATCGAGATGGGGCAGGAATTCCTCTGGAGAGGCGATATGCCCTCCGGCCAGCCTCAACCGCGCCAGGGCTTCGAAGTAGTCCACGGATCCGTCGCGGAGATCCACCACGGGCTGAAGGTAAACCAGAACGCTTCCGCTTGCCAGAGCGCTGCGGTAGTCCACCGGCCCCACCCGGTCCGCGTAACCGGTGGATGCCCGTGGGCCCGCACCCAAAGGGGGTAGGAGGTGTTCGGCGGCCTCCCACCAGGTCAGGTTGCCGTCCTCCCGTCCCTTGACCCGGTAGAGGGCCTCGTCGGCGCTGAGCAGGATCGACCGGCTGTCGGTCCCGTCCTGGGGAACCAGTGCGATTCCCATGCTCATGCCGATGTGGACCTGCTGCCCGGCTACCTGGAAGGGTTCCTCCACTGCCCCGTGAAGCCGGTTCAGTACTTCTGGAAGGTCCTCATCCACGGTGTTCCGGACAATGTTTTTGAGGATCAGGATGAATTCATCCCCGCCCATCCGGGCCAGCATGTCGCCCTCACGCAGCCGGGAGAGCACCCGGGTCGACCACTGCCGAAGGACCGCATCACCGGCGGCATGCCCGTAGGTGTTGTTGATGAGGCGGAAATCATCCAGATCGATCAGGCCGATCGCCGCCGTCGCCTCCTGGCCATAGGACATCCGGACAGCTTCATCGATGGCCTGCTCGGCCGCGGTCCGGTTGGGAAGGCCCGTCACCGGATCGTGCAGAGCCTGATCCTGCAGCTGCTTCAACAGCGCGACTTTGTTGCTGATGTCGCGCTGGACACTGACGAAATGGGTAACTTCGGTGCCGGTCCCGGCCCGCACCGGAACGATTCTCAGGGCTGTCCAGAACGCGGACCCGTCTTTGCGGTAGTTCAGGACCTGTCCTTCAAAAACTTCTTTTGAGGCCAGGAGGTCCCTCATCTGACGTTTCGTCTCCGGATCGGTGCCCGGACCCTGCATCACCCGGCAGTTCCTGCCCAGAAGGTCAGCCGGCTCATACCCGGTCATGGCAGTAAAGGAAGTGGACACATGCGTGATTGCCTGCCCGGCATCGGTGATCAGCGCGATATCGGCCGCCGCTGACCGGGCCGCGGTCAGCACGTCAATGGAACTCTTTTCCTCGGTCGCGCTTTCACCCGGTACCAATTTCATTGTTCCTTCCGGTAAGGCTGGAGCGGCAGGGACGCCAGACACTACACACATGACCGTACCCCCATGCCGCCCGCCGACACTTCGGACGGACTTCCCGCCCCCGGACTCCGTGCCCGGCGGCACGGGGCCCGGTTGTGCTGTTGATGTCATTGGTGCTGTTAGTGCCGCCGGTGGGGCTGTCTTTTCCTGCGCCGGATCAGCAGTGCAGTCCCGGCGAGGGCGAGGAGTAGAACCGCTGCCAGGACGGGGTGGGGAATCCACGGATTGGTTCCGGCCTGCGGCGGGGTGATCGTTTCTCCAGCGCCCGCCTCCGGGAAGGTCACCGGGGTAGAGGCTTCGCGTTCCAGCAGACCGCTGGTGAGTTTGAGGCCGGCAATCCAGGGCCCATTGGGAAGGTCCTTGGGCAGGATGAACGTGACCTCGTGGGTTGTGCCCGGGGCAATGGTAGTCGCGCTTTGAACTGCGAACGGGCCCGCGGACAAGGCTCCAGGTCCTTCGGTCAGGCTGAGACTCCCACTGACGTCCAGGGCGCGGCCACCGGTGTTAGTGACCAGGCCGCCAAGCTGCGGGCGGCCTTCCTCGTCCCGGGACGTGGTGAGGGAACCGATCGCGAAATCCGCCGGCGGACCGTTGCCCGGCCCGACGGAAAGGAAAATGCGGATGCCGACCCGGTTGGCCTGTACGACGCCTCCTTCATCGGCGGGGCTGCGCATCTCGGCCCAGACGGCCCCGTACTGCTCGCCTTCGGGCGCGTCGACGGGAACCGCGATGGTGGTGAGGACTTCCCGCGACTGCCCGGGTTCGAGGGAGACCTCCGGATCGGCCAGGGTTGTCCAGGTGCTCAGCTCGTTGCGGACTCCGGCATCCTCACCGACGAAGAGGCCGCCGTCGATGCGCGCTGCCCCCGCGTAGAGGCGGATGATCTGTGCGGTTGGCGTGTTGTTTTCCAAGTGGATCCGGCGTTCGATCTGCGCGCCGGGCGGCAGCCTGTCAATGATGTAGCTGCGCGCCCTGGGGTCGTCCTGGGTGTCGGCTGGAATATCGAGCAGCCGCAACGTGAGGTCGGCTTCGGCCTGGGGTGTTGCGGTAGTGCCGGCGGTTGACGCCGCAGCCGGCAGCGCCGGAAGAAACGCCAACAGCAGAAACAAGGAAACGGTGATCAGGAAGCGCACGTACGGGACCTCGTCTTGGTGGAGGGAAGCGGCGACCCGCGGGGGCCCTGCGGAGATGCAGGGCCCGAGCGGATCGGTTTGCAGTCTGGCCCTACAGGAACGAGTGAGTCAGGACTGCCGTGTAGGTGTCGGCCAGCGCGTTGGCCGGCGCGGTGACACTAAGGGTGGCGTCCCAGGTGGCGGTGTTGTTTCCGACCACACCGGTTGCCGTCTGGACCGCCTTGGCCGTGGACAGGTCGGTTTGGGACGTCGCAGCCACTGTGGCCGTTCCCGTGCTTACCGCAGCGCCCGGTGCATAGCTGGCGGCAGTTGCCGGGATGACGTTCGTGTTGGTGGTGCCGGTGAAGTTGGTCATGATGACCGCGGCGTTCCAGCCGATCGTGCCGGCACGTTCGTCGGTCACCGTGACACCGGCAACGGTTGCCGATGCGGTGCCACCCGGCGCAAGGGAGGAAAGCCCCGCCCCGGCCGGAGCGGAAATGCCGAGCCCCCCTGCGGTCACCTGCACAGTGGCGGTGGTGTCGGCCGCGGACGCCGGGAGGGCGAGGGACCCGACGAGGACGGCGGAGGCGGTGACGCTAAGTGAGATGCGGGAGATGGTACGCATGGCGTGAGACCTTTGATGGAGAGTGGAAACATCATGGATGTTCCGGATGAAGAATCCGCTCCGTCTGCGGCTTATGTGCCAAACGACGCGGCTGGAGCGAACTCCTACCGGTGGAGCGAACGTAACATCGTCAGTACCCTTCCCACCGATTGGGAGGGCATCCTGCGCCAATCCTGCGCTTGGGGGTTTAACCTGCGTCAATCGTGCGCTGGTACGGCGAAAGGCCCTGCACGATAAGCAGCGGGCCGGGCGGCCGGCGTAGGGAGGTGGAACCAAGCGGCCAGACGCAGCGGCGCGTGCACGCGTCGTAACGCGCCCTCCGCGAAATAGTCCACCCCTTTCCCTTTTCTCTTTTCCCGTTTTTCTCCGCACTGCGGGTCTAGCCTGAGCGCAGGCCCCGCGACCTGTCTCCCTCGCACGGTGCCGCACTATCCCATTTGTGATTGTGACTTGGCTCGGGATTATTCTCTGGAAACTCAGCAGGCGTATCACGCCCTGGGGCGCCTTCCGTTTGAAAGGCATCACCATGAAGAATCCAAGCGCCCGCAGAGCCGCCGCATCAAGCACACTCCCGCGGTGGACCGCCGCCGCATCCCTCACCGCGGCCTCCGGAGCCGTGATCCTGGCTCTCCTGGGCACCTTGACCGGACCTCCGGACGCCTTCGCGGCGGAAGCACCCGTCGGACTGGGGACCGCAGGCGGTTATTCCGTGCTCGGTGGCCAGACCGTCACCAACACGGGCCCGACCCTGCTCAACGCCAACCTGGGCGTCAGCCCGGGCACCGCGATCACCGGCTTCCCGCCTGGAGTCGCCACCGGAGCGGTCAATGCGGGCAACGCCGAAGCGCTCCAGGCGCAGGCGGACCTGGTCATCGGGTATAACGATGCCGCCGGTCGGGCACCAACGGCCAGCTTCGCGGCCGATCTGGTGGGGCAGACCCTCGGCGCCGGGGTCTACAACTCGACCGGCCCCATCGCCCTTAGCGGCACCCTGACCCTGGATGCGGCAGGAGATCCCAATGCCGTCTTCATTTTTCAAGCTTCCTCGACCTTGATCACCGCCAGTGCGAGCAGCGTCAGCCTTATCGGCGGAGCCCAGGCCTTCAACCTGTTCTGGCAGGTGGGCAGTTCCGCAACACTGGGTACGGGATCCTCCTTCAAGGGCAGCATCCTGGCCCTGACCTCGATAGCGGTCACCACCGGAACCGTGGTCGAAGGCAGAGCACTGGCCCGCAACGGCGAAGTCACCTTGGACACCAACACCTTCCTGACCTCCAACTGCCAGCCCGTCCCCACCCCCACCGAAACCACCCCCGTCCCGGTCCCGACGCCCGCTCCGGTCCCGACGCCTGCCGCGCCGACACCTGTACCGACTCTGGCTAACCCTGCCCCGGTGACCACTGGAAACCTTCCAGCGCCGGCCGGTAGCGTGCCTCTGCCGTCAGACACCCCCGCCTTCAACAACGGGTTTGCTTCGGGCCCCGGCACTGAGCCGACTCCACTGTTGACGAAGCGCGGCACCGACATTCAGAGCGCAGCCGCGGCGACCGCGTCCGGCTCCACCGGCCAGCGCCGGTGAGCGGAACAGCCGTGTTCACCATCAGGGCCGCTGCCCACTGGGCCGACCCGCAGCGGGCCGCGCGGGGCGTGTCGCTGTGACTGTGCCCAGTCCGGGCACAGCGGTCTGCTGCCGGTCTCATCCATGGGGAACTGATCGTGTCGATACAAGGAAATGACCAAAGGGCCCATGCAATAACGGAGGTGCTGGAAGCGGCCTGGTTCGCTGCCGCCGACATAGCGGTCGTCACCGACACCTCACAAGACATCTTGTATGTGTCGGAGAATCTTTCCATCAGGTCCACTCGGAACCGCGCGCTCTGCAGTGACAGTCAACCTTGCGCATCTGCGGATCCTTCACCACAACCGGGTCCCGCAGGGATCCGCAGGTCCTTGCATCGAGCCCGCTGCAGGGGGTGCCAGGTTCTGATTGGATCTGCTGTTCGTCGTCACTGGTACGCGGCGGTGCGGCTTGACTGCCGCGGACCCAGTCCTGTTGCGTGCCGTTGTGCCCGCCTTTTGAGGGCGTCCTCCGGGCTCTGCCGCCACCGTGGCCTCCGAAAGGAAGTGCTTCAGGGCTATCTCCGGATTGGAAAGCCCCTGGGCGATCAGTTCGAGGTCTTCTGGTACGGGAAGCACGGGCAAGCCGACGGCCGGAGCAACCTCCCAGCCGCCGCACCCCGCCCCAGCGGCGGGGTGCGGCCCTCCATGGCCTTTAAGAATGGGATATGAATACCGGATATCAAGGCCAAAGAGTCTTTTCATTCATTTGAATGCACGGTGGAACTGGTACCAGCAGCACAGCAGTTGACTCTCGCTGGAACGCTATTTTTGGTCGGCTGCGATGACATCGACGTCAATGGTGGACACGGTGCGGGTGCCCGCGGGAGTGTCGAATTCGAGGGTAGCTGCGCTGTACTCTCCGGGGTTGCTGCCAGCAAGCCACACAGCACCCCAAATACCGTCGGCTAGCGTGGTTTCGGTCACGGTTCCGGAGGCGCTGATGACGCGTACTGCGGTGACGTCTTCTCCTGCCTGCCCGCTGAGCTGAGCGTAGTTCTGCCCGGTCGCTGCACTTCCAAAGC
>NZ_WIAE01000029.1:0-8082 GCF_009828605.1 Arthrobacter zhaoguopingii
ACGTTGCCGCCGGCATGTCCGAAGCCAATCGGTCCCTGATGCTGATCTACTCCCAGCTCTACGACAACGATGCGATGAATGACCTGCGCCACATGGTCGAAGCGGACACCGATAAGGCAAGCGCGGAACTCGACGCGCTGCCACCCGACGCGGAGGAAAGCCAGCGCCAGGAACTCGCCGAACGCTACGCACCCCTGCTCGCCAAGACACTCAAGGACTATGCCTGGCTGAGCGATCAGAAAGACCATGTGACCAAAAGCGCTGAAGTGACCCAGCACACCGTCGTCGAGGCAATCCAGGCACTCTACAATCCCGCACAGCGGGACGTTATCGTCCGCGCCAGCATCATCGCCAACGGCCTTCTGCGCAGCGCAGAACCCCCTGCAGAGGGCACATGACCCCATTGATTCCGTTTTCGCGAGGGGGTAGCTCCTAGTGGATACCCTTGTTAGCCTCCGTTCGCGGTTGAGCGCAGTGTCTGCCGTGCCTGATTCCGAAATTGGGCGGGTGATGATCCAACCACGCGGCGGAAGGCAGTGCTGAACGCGCTTTCCGACAAGTACCCAGTGGCTTGAGCGAGTTCCGAGATGGAGGAGCTGTCATGGGCAAGGGCGTCACTGGCAAGACTAATCCGCCATCGAATCAAGTACTCCAACGGCGGAACCCCAACCTGGTTCTTGAAGGCCTGAGCGAAAACGGACCGCGACATATGGCTGACCTGAGCCAGTTCGGTGAGAGTCCACGGATGCGCCACGTCCGCATGCATGGCGCGAAGGGCGGCACCGACACCGTCCTCGTCCAAGGCACGCAGCCAGCCTGTGGGCCGGTCCGCCTGACTGGCATGAGCGCGCAACATGTGGACGAGCAGGATCTGGGCCAGGTGATTCATCGCCAGCGATCCACCGGGGGCCGAGGCCTCGACCTCACTGGCCAACATTTCGATCAGATATGCCAGATGCCTTCCGCGAGGATCGGCCGCTCGGACAACCACAAGCGGCGGCAGGAAATCCGTCAGGACGGATACATTCCTCTCATCGAACGCGAGATGACCGCCGCAAAGATAGGTGTGTTGTTCGACGTCAGGGCCGATGCTTACGACGCCGGCCGTGGGGCCCTCCCACAGCGGCTTCGCAGGGCGCGGACGTGCCTCCAGCGAGCTCGCCATGACGTAGGGTGGCGGGTTACCGAGAAGGTAGGTGTCACCTTCCTCGAGGAGCACCGGTTCGTGTCCGTCGATGGTCAACCAGCACCTGCCGCGGACGACGCCGCCCACCTTGACGTGGGGAAAGGCGTCAAAGCGCAGGGCCCACTCCCCCGCGGCCCGCAGGCTGGGCTCGAGGACCGTGCGAGGCCGCAACAGACCGATCGCATCGGCTACCGGATCTCCAAACCCGAGCATGGCATCCCCTTTCGGACGATGTGTAAACAAGTGCGGACTATTTATGTTGAATCGTACCTCACGCTCCTGAAGTATTGATCATGTTCAATCCGACACGAGCCTCAACGAAGGACACATACATGGAACAGCTTGACGGCAAGACAGCGGTAATTACCGGAGGAAGCAGCGGCATCGGTCTGGCCACCGCCGTGAAACTGGCAGACGAGGGTTCGTTCGTTTTCATCACCGGCCGCCGCGAGACCGAGTTGGAAGCCGCCGTAAAGACCATCGGGGCGGACCGGGCCACCGCCGTTGTCGGCGACGTGGCAAAACCCGAGGATCTGGACCGGCTCTACGAAGCGGTCCAGGCGCGAGGAAAGGGCCTGGACGTGCTGGTGGCGAACGCGGGGATCGCTTCGTTCATGTCACTGGAGCAGACCACCGAGGAACACTTCGATTCAACCTTCGCGGTCAATGTTCGAGGCATGCTGTTCACCGTCCAGAAAGCGTTACCGCTCCTGAACGACCATGCCTCGATCATCCTGGTCGGATCGACCGCCGCCGACCGCGGCATGGAAGCGTTCGGTGCCTACTCGGCGTCGAAGGCTGCTGTCCGGTCTTTCGCACGGACGTGGTCCACTGAGCTCAAGGACCGTGGCATCCGGGTCAACGTGGTGTCACCGGCGTGGATAGAGACTCCCGGGGGTACCGCAGCATTCGGTGATGAGGATACCGCTCGGGCCATGAAGGAGCACGTCGCCGCCACGGTCCCCAAGGGCCGCATGGGTCAGCCGGAGGAGGCCGCCGCCGTCCTATCATTCCTGGCCTCGGAACAGAGCAGCTACGTCGTCGGCTCAAACATCTACGTCGACGGCGGCACGAACCAAATCTGAGAAGGCCCCGCACGGAGAGCGGCAACTAACCTGAACCTGCTCTTCATCTCGCAGGCGCCTGCTCCCAGTTCCGAGTCCGTATCGCTGCGTTCAGCTCTCGGCACGCGGGATGACTTTTGCACAGTCATCCCGCGTTCGGGCGTGGGCCGGACTTTCATCCGATCGGATTGCTCGAGCAATCGGAGGAGTCCACAAGTCACCGAGAACGCGTTCGCCGAAACCCCTCGCAGCTCTTTATTGGTGACCCTCAACCCAATGTCATGGCGGGTCCCGGTTCGTGGAGCATCGGCACGCATCCCTCGGCATAGGTGCCGTGCGGAGTGCTTGGAGTTGCACCTTCCGTAGCGTTATGTGGTTCGGTGGACTCACGTATCGCCTCACTGAGGAAGGCTCCGCTCATTTTTTCGTCCTTTATTCCGCCCCGTCAGGTCAAGATTGGTGACGCGGCATCGTTCGTCGGCACCACACCGCGGGCGATCCGTCACTACCACCAGATCGGCCTGCTGCCCGAGCCCGAGCGGGGCAGTGACGGCCGCCGCCGCTACGGCTACGACGAGATGATCTGGCTGCTGTGGATCCGCAAGATGACCGACGCCGGGATCGCCCTGGACGACATCCGGGACGCCTTTGCTGACACGGCTCCTGCTGGTGCCGACAGCGACCACGACGTTGCGGGCATCCTGGACCGGCTGGAGAGAACTCTCGTCGCCCGGGAAGCAGAACTGCAGCGGCAGCGGACTGCTGTTCGGCGCATGCGCACCCGCGGCAGCAGGATGGGTCTGCTCTCCGACTTTGTCACCAGCCGCCTTGAGAGCCTGCCCGAGGGCTCCCTGCGCCAGACGGACCTGGACAGCCTGCTGGTCATGGAGCGGATCTCGGGCCCGCTTGGTGCGGCCGTCAACGCCTCCCGTCTAATCGCCCTGGCCACCCACCCGGGTCTGCGGCAGGAATCCGAGCGCGTCGAGGCCGCCGAGGAGGCACTCGATGACACGGTCGCTGTCGATGACCCCCGGGTGGCACAGGTGGCCGCCGAACGACATGCCTTCGAACTGGCGCTGCACGCCGTCATCGAGGATTCCGGCCTGGCGCAGAGCGATGAAGCGCTCTTCGACTCCTGGGAGGCTCTGCACCCACCGACCTCGGAGAACCCGGAGGCCGAGGCCAGCCAAAGCTTTGGTAGCGGGCAGGAGACCATGAGCGTAGTCGAAGCAGTTGGAAAGATGCCCTACGACTTCTCCCCGGCCCGCCTGCGTTGCATCGAATTGGCCGAAGAAATGGCTGCCCGCGAGTCACGCGCTCCTTAGACAGGGCCTAGTGTCCGATCCGGTCTGCTGAATCGCCTAGTTTGTGGGGGTGCATCTTCGTATTGGGGGGCCGGGTCGAACAGCGTATCGGCGCGCGTCGACCCCCAGCACGCCCACATGTTGGGGACGACAGTGGAGGCCGGCTCGCCTGCTACTCGACGGTCACGGTTCCTGTGCGGATGCCCCAGAGGACAATCTGGAGGCGGTCGCGGGACCCGGTTTTCTCGAGCAGATGGGTGAGATGGTATTTGACGGTGGATTGTTCCACGAAGAGTTGTTTAGCGATTTCGGCGTTTGAGAGGCCCTGCGCAAGGAGTTGCAGGACGTCGATTTCACGGTCGGTGAGCGGCGAAGGAAGCGGCTTGTGAACCCCGGCTGGTGGTGTCGGTGGGCGGCGCTGCACGAACTCCTGCAGAATCCGCCGTGTCAGCCGCTGGTCGAGGGTTCCGTCGCCCTGGGCGACCGAGCGGATGGCATTGAGCAGCGTGTCCTCGTCGGCGCCTTTGAGGAGGAAGCCCGCGGCCCCTGCTTCGAGAGCGGCGAAGATGTCATCGTCGATGTCGAAGGTGGTGAGGATCAGGATCTCGCTGTCCAGGGTGGCGTCGGCGGAGATGATGCGTGTCGCGGCGACGCCGTCCATGACGGGCATCCGGATGTCCATACACACGACGTCGGGGCGAAGCTCCTTGGTCAGCCGGATAGCTTCCCGACCGTTTTCGGCTTCCCCGACGACGGTGATGTCGGCGGCTGAGTCGAGCAGGATCGATAGTCCGGCCCGAACGATGACCTGGTCGTCGGCGATCAGGACACGGATCATTGTGGTGCTCCTTGGACGAGGTTCGGGATCCGTAACCGGTTGCTCCAGCCGCCGGTTTCCGTACGCCCGGTGGTGAGTTCGGCTCCGATGAGCTTCGCCCGCTCGTGCATGCCGACGAGCCCGTATCCATGGTTTGCCCGGTCGTGAACCGGTGTCGGCTGGGCGTAGATGATATCCCGGTAATGGAGGCTCGACGTGTTTTCCACGGTCAGGGCAGTGGCCTCGGATAGGTACTCGATCGTCACCATGCATTTAGCGCCTGGAGCGTGGCGTGCGGCGTTGGCCAGCGATTCCTGCACCACGCGATAGATGGTCGCCTGGGCGACCGGCCCGAGATGGGTTGCATCCCCTGTCGATTCGAAAGTAACGCTTTGACCGCGGCGCACGGCGGCATTGATCAGCTCCGGCAGATCACCCAGTCCGGGGGTGCCGATGGACACCCGGATATCACCGGTGGCGCCTTCGGTTTCCGGGTCCGGGCGGAGTAGGCCGACAGTCCTGCGCAGATCGATCATCATCGCCCGGGCTTCTCCTTCGAGCTCACGGAGCATGGCCCGTGTGCGCAGCGGATCCTTCTCGATCAGTGTTCCTGCCGCCTGCGCGGTCACGATGATGCCGGAGAGGTGGTGTCCGGAGATGTCGTGCAGCTCCCTGGCGAGGGCGGTCTGCTCGGCCCGCCGGCGCTGAGCCTCATCCCGTACCTGTTCACGGCGGATCATCTCGTCCCGCTCACGCGCTGCAGTGGCGAGGTAAGCGCGGTTGCGGACGAGTTCAGCGACCACAGCCGGTGCCGCGTACTCGACGGCCAGACGCCCGGCGACCAGGGCGAAGGCGAGCAGCGGGGGTTGGGCTCCGCCCAGTGCCACCCCAAGGACGACGACGCTGCTCGTGAGCGCAACTGCCGCCAGGACGTACCACGCCCGGGGCCGTGGTACCCACCGAATGAGGTAGAAGGCGGAAATCACGACCGCCAGGCTCCCTTGCCCCAGGTCCACCCCGCCGGTAACGAGGAGAACCGTCTGCAGCATCACGACAATCGCGAACACCGGCATTGGGGCACGGTACCGAAAGAGAAGTGCAGCGGCCTGCCCGGCTACGAGAGCCGCCTGCAGCACCGTCAGAAGCAGTGGCTGAGGCGGCAGCAGGGGATCGATTCTTGCGGCGAAGAGGGAGGCGACCGCGACCGCGAGGACAACGGCGGGGAGGACGACAACGCGTTGAAGTGAGCGTGGATGGCCGGGCCCCGGCGTTGTGTCGGCCGCGCCGGGTTGGGCCGTTCGCCGGGTTCGCATGGACTTCACGGGATAAGTCAACCACGAACGCACCGGCATACCCGGACGCACCGTCAAGGCCGGGGAAGGACCCGACAACCGGACGGCGGCGGACTGTCCTTTTGGCTAGTGAAGGACTGTCCGCTTGGCTAGTGCAGGACTGGTCCTTTTGGCTAGTGAAGGACTGGTCCTGGGGCTGGGGTGCGGAGGGTGCGCAGCTGGCATCTTGGAAGTATGAACAAGCAAGAGAGTGAACCCCTCCTCGTAGAGCACCTTTCGAAGTCCTTCCGCGGTGTCCGCCGGGTCGAGGATGTTAGCTTCACCGTCGGCGCAGCCGCTACCGGAGCCCTCACCGTCCTGACCGCGCTTCTTCTGACCGGCGCCGCGTTCACACTGAAACGCCGCAGCCTCTAACGGCCGCATCTACCTTATGGATCGAGGGAGGGTCCGCGCATTCGGTACACATCAGGAACTGCTGGCGACCGATTCGCAGTACTGGAACCTCCTCGACGCCCTCAGCATCCCTGCAAACCAACCCGACAACTCAGATTCGTTCATCGCGAACCTGCACCGGCCAAGGGAAGATTCATTTGGCATTGAAAAAGGAAAAGCATGTCTAAGCAGCAAAATCAGGCGGTGGAGTACGACAAGGATGTGACGCCAGCTGCGTCCACGAGATCGCTGCCAATACGACGGATCCGCAGCGGAGCGTTACTGTCCGCACTGACAGCTATAGCGCCAATTTTGGGCAGAGCACTCATCCTCGCAACCGCGGTCATTGGGGTCTGTTACTTGCTATCGAAGGTGTGGGTGGTGGTTCTTCCACTCATTCTCGCGTTGCTGCTGACCTCGGTCCTCTGGCCGGTCACGCGGTTCTTACGTCGCGCTATGCCAGCGGCCGCAGCGGCGGCCATCACCATTGTCGCGTTGGCGGGTGCTGCGGTCGGGATCGGTTGGGCTACCGCGGCGTTGTCCATGAACGGGGTGCGGGAGCTGTCAATGCAGATGGCCGGAAACCTCCAGAACCTTGGGGCTTTCGCTGAGTCTTTGTCCTTCTCGAAAGCGGACCTCAACGAAGTCCTGAAGCCAGCGGTCACCTGGCTGCAGGAGAACGCGGGTCAGGTCCTGACACAGGTCTCCCTCGGCTTGGGAACAGTCGGTTCCCTCACCGTGACCTTCTCGCTGACGTTGATTCTCACTTTCTTCTGCTTGAAGGACGGAGACCGGTTTTCGGGGTGGCTTCTGCGGTGGACAACAGGTACGGCTCTCCTTCATACCGCGGAAGTAACATCCAGGAGTTGGCGGACATTATCGACCTACATATCCTCACAGGCAGCAGTAGCACTTGTTGACGCCGTCTTCATCGGGATCGGTCTTTGGCTACTCGGCATTCCGCTCGCTCTACCCCTTGCGGTGTTAATCTTCTTCGGCGGATTCCTTCCGATTATTGGGGCAGTAGCCACCGGGCTCCTCGCTTCCATCGTGGCACTCCTTACGGAAGGATGGATCACAGCCTTGATCGTGCTGGGCCTGGTCCTGCTTGTGCAGCAGCTTGAGAGCAACGTACTTCAACCACTGCTGGTCGGACGATCTTTGAAGCTTCATCCTGCAGTGGTTCTCACGGGCGTAGCAGCCGGCGCATCCCTGTTCGGGATCGAAGGGGCCTTCCTCGCCACACCCACTATCGCCGTAGTGATGATTGCATTCCAGTACGCCAGGGAGCAGATGCTCGAACCCGTGAGCAGGTTTCCACTGCTCACGACTGAAGAGACCGCCGGGCCGGCTAGCGGAAGTCTTTCATCGGTATCAACATGAGATGCCGCGAAGTATCCCATCATGGTGACGGCACTGTTGTCCTATATTCCTGGGCGAAGTCAACGAAGTAGGGCATCGGGGGGGCACCACAGCGGGTGCGTGGCTCGGACCGCGGCGGACTGTCCTTTTGGCTAGTGAACGACTGTCCCTGGGGCTAGTGAAGGACTGTCCCTGGGGCTGGGGTGCTGGGGGCGCGCAGCTGGCATCTTGGAAGTATGACCACGCAAGAGAATGTACCCCTCCTGGTTGAGCGCCTTTCGAAGTCCTTCCGGGGTGTCCGCCGGGTCGAGGATGTGAGCTTCAGCGTCGGCGCCGGCCGGATCACGGGCCTGCTCGGGCCCAACGGCGCCGGGAAGACCACCACGATCCGGATGCTGCTGGGTTTGATCGCCCCCGATGCCGGGAAGGCGCTGGTGTTCGGGAAGCCGTTCCGCGACCTGTCCGATCCCACCCGGGTCATCGGAGCGGTCCTGGATGCAGGCGGTCTGCACCCCGGTCGCACCGCACGCCAGCACCTGCGGATCGCCGCCGCCCAGGGCCACCACGCGGCGGCCCGGGTGGAGGAGGTCCTCACTATTGTGGGCCTGAGCGCCGACGCCGACCG